>PWQF01000035.1 GCA_003556865.1 Elusimicrobiota bacterium
CCCCGGAACTTATGAAGGAACAATAGGTTTCGACCTTTACCACGAATAAAAATTCCTGCGCGTTGGCGGGGGCCGGGGGTTACCCCCCCCCGCAAAGCGCAGCGGAAACTTGTTTTCCTTATTTTTAAAAAAAGTATTACCGGGTCTCTTTTTTCTTCTTATATTAAACCCTGCCCTTAATGCGGGGCTTTCTGTTCAGCCGGGAATTGTAGAACTTCTTATCCCCGCAGGCGAACCCTATTCGGGCACCTACAGGGTTAGCAACAGTTCGCAGGAAGAAATCAGGGTAAAAGTGGAAAGCGAAAACTGGCTTAAAAGAAGGAACCCGGAAAACAGTAATGCTCAAATACCGTTAAGCAGCTGGCTCACCATAACACCCGACAGCTTCGCCATAGAACCGGGGCAGGTGAAAGAAGTTAAATATTTGGTTGAGCTTCCCGAGACCCTTAAGGGCGAGGTGGTGGCAATGAACTTTTTTGTCCCCGAAGTCCCGGAGGGGGGGATCAGGGTGCGGAGGAGGTTCGGGAGCGCCCTTTATGCCGCGGAGGAGAAGAGCGCCGAAATTTTCTGCAAAATAACGGAGACGGAAATTTCAGAAAACTCTGTTTATATAACGGTTAAAAATACGGGAAATGTTCATATAAGACCGGAGGGCAAAATAATCTTAGTCGGCACAGACCAGGAGCTAAATAAAGAGATAAGTTTACGCAGGGGAGCTCCGGTATTCCCGGGTAAAGAACATAAGATTAGGTCCGGAGGGGGACCCGGACTTCTGAAAAGCCTGCCACCCGGAAAATATATGGCCCAGCCCCTTATAACTTACGGGGAGGCTCACGGGAAAGAGTTCAGCCTCAAGGGAGAGGCCGTTGAAATTCATATAGATTAATGTATTTAAAACTGTTTAAATCTCTATTTTTAATTATCTGCCTGGTCTCTTATCCCGCCGCGGCCTTTATAACTGTATCAACCCAGCCTGTAAATTTCGGAACCCGTTCCTCAACGGAAGGATATGTCAGCTGGCCCGGTCATATTCAAATTGATTTCAATGATGAAGATTTTGATACCTGGCTTGAAATCTATACAGATAATGCCGGTATCCATGAAATTTCAGGATTAAATGACCGCAACCAAAACCCGGCAGGCCAGTACGGGGGTATTATAGCCACCGATACAATCACTTCAGATAATTTCAGCAGGATAATGCTGGACTGGAACCTGAACTCATCACTCCCCCCCCGGGAAGACCCTGACTGGAAGGATATAAAAGATAAGGGAGACGATGACTGGGAGCAGCATATAGGAAAACCATCCACTTCCATGAGGCTTTCAGAATCAGTGCTGGAAGGGAAAAGTGCCAGGATATATATAAGAGGGTTTTTCGGTGATGACGGCAACAGGATGGAACCCGGAAGTTATGCCGGCAGGATTAACCTTGATTTCTGGAACGAGGAACCTAAACCTGAAGTGGCTCTGGTAGCAGAAGAGGCGGCGGAAAATGTAGGAAGGAACGGGGGCAAAATTGACCTGCCCGGGGGAAGCTACATCAGCATCCCTCCCGGAGCCCTTGAAGAGGAGACCCACATTACCATCCAGAAACTGAATACCGAACATCCGGAAATAAGCAGCCTGGGACCGCCGCGCAGGGCAGCAAGTAAAGAGGCTGAAACTATTTACCGCTTCCTCCCCGAGGGACTGAAGTTTAAGAGACCCGTAGAAATACGGCTTTTCTTTTCCCACCCTTCCTATTCAGGCAGCAGTTATAAGATATTCCGCAGGGACCAGTTTTTCAGCGAATGGGAATTTATAGGCGGCCGGACCGGAGGTGCCGGGGCGCAGCTGTATGTTTCGGCCAGTATAGACTCATTCAGCATATATTCGGTTTATTCGGT
This sequence comes from Elusimicrobiota bacterium, assembly GCA_003556865.1. Next base: position 1,890 of record PWQF01000035.1, read on the forward strand.
TGAAAACCTTAAGGCCTCTGATTTCAGGCCGCGCAACCGGATTATAACCCCTTCCGATCCAACCGTGAATACTGACGCAAAATTCCGGGGACTTGGCGCCCAGAATACAGAGGTCAGGATATTTGATGTGGCCGGCCGGCAGGTGCGCACTTTAAAGAGGGCTCCGTATATATGGGATGCCAGGGATGAAAACGGAAGAAAAGTGGAGAGCGGGATATATATTTACCAGTTCGAAGCCGATATCGAAGGGGAAAAAGAACTGGTTTCCGGGGTTATAGCGGTGGCAAAATGAGTATTAAAAGATATATATTCATAATAGTTTTCTCTTTAATATTCTTTAACATAACTGAATCCCGGGCAGCTTTTATGGATCCGGGGTTCGGGGCAAGGCCTATGTCCATGGGGGGCGCCTTCACCGCCGTATCGGATGATGCAAATGCGCCGGCCTGGAACCCGGCAGGAATGGTTTCGGTTGAAGATATAACTATGAATTTTATGCATTCACGGCTTTTTACCGGGCTTAACGGGGTGGATATACACCTTAACTTTGCCTCGGCTGTTATCCCCCCCCTGCAAATCTCCCCGTTAAAGGATATGGGGAGCTTCGGTGTTGCCTGGAAAAGTCTTGTCTCAAAAAGCCTTTACCGGGAAGATACTCTTATACTGGCCTATGCGGACAGGATAAATAAATATTTTGACGCCGGCCTGGGACTGAAATACCTGGGAAGAGGATATACCCTGGACCGCTACGCACTGGCTGATCCGGTTTTCAGTGACGGCAGCTCTTCCCACTCCCTGACAGCGGACCTGGGTCTGATTTTGCGGCCCGCGGGAAACCTTAAGGAAGGACTCAGGCTTGGTATATCGGCCCAAAACCTTATACCGGCTGATACAGGCATCCAGAAAAGAGAGATAGTGCCTGCCGTAATAAGAATGGGGGCCGCCTACCAGATGCGTTCCATGAAGATGCTGGGAAGAGTAAGCGTAAACAGGGCCGTTGTGGCTTTTGACCTCTCCTACAGGGATCAGAGATGGGGCGAAGATTTCGGACATAAAATAAACCTTCACATGGGAGCCGAAGGCTGGTTCCTGCAGGAGTCCCTGGCCCTGAGATGCGGGATAAATAACTATGAGCTGGCCCTGGGCGCAGGTTATATCACATTCCTGGATGATATAAAGACCGGGTTTAATTATGCCTTTGCCCTGCCCTTTAAGATACAGAGCAGCTACGGCACTCACCGGATATCTATAGATACAAGGTTCTGAAAATGATTAATAAGAGAATATTAAAATATTTAAAGGTTTTAGTTTTCGCCGCGATTACTGCAGCAGTTCCCATCAGGGCTGCAGCAGAGTTAGATGAACAGGTATCGATCGGGGCTTCGGCGGATGTAGCTGAAATGGAACTTACCTCTTTTAAATTATTTCATGACGGGGACTCAAGGTTCTGGCAGGCCTGGGACGGGTTTGAGGCCGGCACCGAGCCGGATAATGTTGAGTGGGGTAATTTCCACGGCAGAAACAGCTTAAAAGTTGAATGGGACGATGTCTGGTCAGGTTTCATAAGGACTGACTGGGTCTTTTTAGAAGAGGACTGGTCAGATTACGATGGGTTAAAGGCCTATATCTATATTGACCCGGATAATGATGATGAACCCAGAGTTCACCTGGAGACAAAGGAGGGGGAGTTCGAGGAATTAGAAAATATCACCGCGGATCCGATGCCTGTAGAGGAATGGTTTTCACATACATGGGAGTTTGACTCCGGAATTGACTATGAACAGGTTACAGCACTTGCTTTTCACTTTGATTCTATGGGGAACAGTAATGCATCCGTATTTATAAGCAGCTTAACTCTTGTATCCGCAGAAGAAGAGGTCTTATGGGACAGCATGTATAATCCTAATTCAGTTAAATGGGTATATGAAGGCGATGTGGTTAATTTCAGCAGCGATCCCAACGAGCCTGTTACCCATACACTGGCTTCATCCACATCACCTGCAGGTTCCGTAAGGATGGAGTGGGATTACAGCCAGGGAGAGAGCGGGGAAGCTAAAGTTGAGGCTTCCGGGTTTTTAATTGACCTCTCAACAATAACCCATATAACGGCAAATATACAATCCGACTCCACCGAAGCACCTTTAAAAATAGCTTTATATGACGGGGAAGGATTTCATATAAGCAATTCCCTCACCCCTGAAACGGCGGGAACCTGGCAAAACTTAAAATTTGATATCAGCGGAAGCCTTAACTTTGACCGGGAATCGGTGGAAATGATTATCTTTATTCTTGAAACAGACGGTGAGGATTCCACGGGGACTGTTTACATAGACGACATCTACCTGGCGCACCCCTGACTTTTTCTTTCCCCCAGCGGGGATACTACTCTTCTGCCCTCTCCCTTATCTTACGGTTTGCCCTTTCTATGTTTGTCAGCGATAGCTCGTGACCGGGAATAATGGAGAGGACAGCCTTAAACCTCTCTATTGATTCCTCGTACTTGCCCTGACTGAAAAGTTCCTGGCCTTCGGTAAAAAGTATGCTTGCCCTCTTCTGAAGGTACTCTTTTTCGCTCTCCCTTCTTTTTTCTTCTATTTTACCTTTTGCCCTTTCTATGTTTGTAAGAGATAACTCGTGACCGGGGATAATGGAAAGGACAGCCTTAAACCCTTCTATTGACTCCTCGTACATTCCCCGGGCAAAAAGTTCCTGGGCTTCGGTAAAAAGTACCCTTGCCTTTTCCCGGGGCTCCTTCTTTTCCTTTTCCGGCCCGGTGGAGAATCTATAGGAAATAGAGATACGGTGATGACCCAGGTGGTCCGAAAGCCTGGAAAAAGGAAGCATAGCCGTATAGTCCAACCTGATCAAGTCCGACCCTATATCAAAAGAGTAGCTCCCCCCCAGGGAAGCCTCGTGCCTGTTAATTCCCGTCCTGAGGCCCAGCCTTCTTTGAGAGGTCCAGAGTTCAATTCCGGCACCGGCGTTTATCTTATCCAGGCTCTTACCCCATTTCTGGTCCCGGTATGAGAAAAATATTTCAGGCAGAAGCTCCCTGAAAACACCTTTTTCGGGGTTAAGCCTGAACCCGGCGCCTACGCCCGCTTCAATGGGAACCGTATCTTTATTTTCTATGCCCACATCGGCCGGGATCAAGTTCTTTAAGGAGAGTCCCACCGGCAAATTCTCAACAGGCTTGAAAATAACGCCTATATCTGCGGTAAGAGCCCCGGCGCTATCTCCTATTTCGGTCACCGGGTCTCTCTGGTCTGCTTCCGTACCGCTGTCAAAATCATAGGAATGGTGCAGGTACTTAAGGCTGAACCCCGATATAAAATTAATACCGGCCTCGGCGGG
>PWQF01000084.1 GCA_003556865.1 Elusimicrobiota bacterium
AAGCATGAAGGCCTCAAACAGGGAGATAAAAAAGGAAAGCAAAAGTTATGATACGTTTTACAGCTGCCTGGAAAGAGTATGCCTTACACTTACGGAAAAACTTGCCCGCGACGGGGAGGGGGCCTCTAAAATGATAAAAATAAAGGTGAGGGGGGCTTCCACCGGGGAAGAGGCTGAAAGGGTAGCCAGGGCAATCTCGGTTTCCCCGCTCTGCAAGACCGCTTTTTACGGGGCTTCCCCCAACTGGGGAAGGATTGCCAGCGCCATAGGGGCCGCGGGAGTTGAGTTTAAGCTTTCTATGCTTTCAATATATGCCAACGGAGTCAGCTGGATAAAAAGGGGAAAGCCGGCCCCTGACTCCCTGGGAAAGCTGAAGGAAGTCCTTCAGGGTTCCAGGTATGAGCTGGATGTTGTTCTGGGCCGTGGCTCCGGCCGCTCCCACATATATACCTGCGACTACAGCCCGGAATATGTCAGGATAAACGCCCACTACATCTCATGAATATAAAAAGCAGGATATTTAAGGTGGCGGAAGTTCTTAAAGGAGGCGGGGTGGCCCTGATATCAACCGATACGGTATGCGGGCTGGCCGCGCTTCCGGGCAGGAGTAAGGCCATTGAAAAAATATATAAAATGAAAAAACGGGACCTTTCCAAGCCCCTGGCCCTGCTTATCCCTTCCGTGGATTGGGTCTGGAAATGGGTTGAAGAAACAGATGAGATTAAAGAGATATGCGCAGAGAACTGGCCTGGAGCGGTGACCCTGATAATGAATACACGGGATAACGAAAAAATAGGTCTCAGGATGCCTGATTGCGCTCCCCTCCTTCAGCTTATGGAGATTACCGGCCCCCTCTGCGCCACCAGCGCCAATATATCCGGCAGGCCTGCCCCGGTTAAGGTGGGGGAGGCGGATAAAGAAATAAAAAGGGAATCTGATATAGTGGAAGATTTTGATGTAAACCCCTCCGGGAAACCGTCAAGGGTTATTGATATAACTGCAGAAGATGAGAGGATAATAAGAGAATGAGAAAAATAACATTTGTATGCACTGGAAATACCTGCCGGAGCGTAATGGCCCAGCAGATGCTGAGGAATGCCCTTCGCCGGGAAGGAATAAATAATGTGGAGGTGGATTCTGCGGGAACCGCTGTTTATCCCGGATATGCGATTATAGGCGATCTGAAAGCGGTTATGGATGAAAAGAAAGTGGAATACAGCGGTCACAGCCCCCGTATGATAGACCAGGAAATCATTGATGATACAGAGCTTATACTTGCCGCAACCTCTGCCCACGTTGAGGAGATAAAATCAAGGTTTAATGTTCCCAGGGGCAAGGTCCGGCTTTTAAGCGCCTATGCCGCCGGGGAGATAAATGATATTGAAGACCCGATAGGCTGCGGAAAGGGCGCCTATGAAAGAGTATATGAACATATTGATAAATATATAGAGAAAATAACGGAGATGCTTAAAAATGAGACTTAAAGATAGCGATCCTGAAATATATCAGGCCCTGGAAAAAGAGATAGTAAGGGAAAACGAGAACCTGGAAATGATTGCTTCGGAAAATTACGCTCCGCCGGAAATACTGGAGGCTGCCGGTTCCTGCCTTACCGATAAATATGCCGAGGGGTATCCGGGAAAAAGATATTACGGGGGCTGCGTAAACGCGGACAGGGTTGAAACCCTGGCCAGGGAAAGGGCACTCCGCCTCTTTGGGGCGGAACATGCCAATGTCCAGCCTCATTCCGGGTCCCAGGCAAATATGGCCGCATACCTGGCCCTTCTTAAAATAGGGGATAGTATTATGGGTATGGACCTTTCCTGCGGGGGTCATCTAACTCACGGGCACCCCCTTAATTTCAGCGGAAAGAATTTTAAAATAATTCCCTACGGGGTGAGAAAAGATGACCAGCTTATTGATTATGACGAGCTGGAGAAGCTGGCATTAAGGGAAAAACCTTCTATTATAGTGGCCGGCGCCTCGGCTTACCCTGCCAGCATAGATTTTTCCCGTTTTGGGGAAATTGCTCAAAAATCCGGCGCCCTTCTGATGGCCGATATGGCCCACATAGCCGGGCTGGTGGCGGGGGGGGGGCATCCGGATCCCGTGCCCCACTGCCACCTGCTTACCACCACAACCCATAAGACTTTAAGGGGCCCCCGGGGTGGTATGATACTCTGCAGGAAAAAATATGCCGCGGCAATAGACCGTTCGGTATTTCCCGGCATCCAGGGCGGACCGCTTATGCATATCATAGCGGCAAAGGCGGTATGTTTTAAAAAAGCCCTGGAACCCGGGTTTAAGGAATATGCCCGGGCGGTAAAGGAAAATGGCGCCGCGCTGGCCCAGGCCCTTAAGGATGAGGGGATAAGTCTTGTAACCGGAGGGACAGAGACCCATCTTCTGCTTCTGGATTTGCGCCCCCTTAAAATTACGGGTAGGGAAGCTGAAGGAAAGCTTCAGGAAGCGGGGATCATAGCAAATAAAAACAGCATACCGTATGATCCGGAAAAACCTATGGTCACTTCAGGGTTACGTCTGGGTACTCCGGCCCTGACCACCAGGGGAATGGGTGCGGATGAGATGAAGGAAATAGCCGGATTTATAGCACTAATTCTTAAGAAAAAGAGTTCACATGTTATCTCTTCGGTTTCCGAAAAGGTAAAAAAAATGTGCAGGGAGTTTCCGCTTCAGAGATAAGAAAGGAGAAGATCTGAAATGAAAAATGTGCATATAGTTAAGCATCCGCTTGTCCAGGACAAACTTACCAGAATGAGGGATATAAATACCGGCAGCCAGTCTTTCCGGTTTCTGCTTAAAGAACTCTCCAGTCTAATGGCCTTTGAGGTTACAAGAAAATTAAAGACCGAGGAGACAGTGGTAAAGACTCCCCTGGAAATAGAAATAAAAGGAGTAAAGGTAAATCATTCCCGCATAGTTCTTGTTCCTATTTTCAGGGCGGGTATAGGGATGGTGGACGGGGTGCTGGAAGTAATTCCCCAGGCCAGGGTGGGCCACGTGGGAATATACCGGGACCCGGAGTCCCTTGACGCCGTTCAGTATTATCATAAACTTCCCCCCGACATATCTTCAAGCAGCCTGGTCCTTTTAATAGACCCGATGCTGGCAACAGGCAACACAATGGTCCAGACAGTTAAGATATGCCGCCGCAGCGGCGCCGAAAATATGCATATAATGTGCCTGGTTGCTTCTCCGGAAGGCGTGGGGAAAGTAAGGGAAGCTTTCGGGGAAATACCTATTTATACCGCTGCCGTTGATGAAAAACTGGATGACCACGGTTATATAATACCGGGCCTGGGGGATGCCGGAGACAGGATCTTCGGAACCCGCTGAGTTGCCTTTTAAAATATATTTTTTTATATTTTTTATTACTTTATTTTTTTCCCTTCTCTTTACTCCGCTTGTGGGAGCTCTTGCCATAAGGGTTAACGCCCTGGACAGGCCCTCGGGCAGAAAACTTCACCGCAGGCCCGTGCCCCTTATGGGCGGTGTGGCCGTATTCATATCACTTTTACTGGGTTTAATCTTAATGAGGGGAGTGAGTTCAGAGCTTGCCTCTTTTATAGGCGGATCGGCAGGGCGGCTGCCCCATATGCTTGAAGGTGTTACTGCCGGAGGCCTGGTCATTCTTTTAATAGGGGTAGTTGATGATATTAAAGGAGTCGAGCCTTCCACCAAACTGCTCGGCCAGGTCATAGCCGCACTGATACTGGTTCACTACGGAATTAAAATAGAAGGTATAAGCCTCCCATTTTCAGGCAGGTATCTTCAGCTTCCGGTATATATGACCCTGATTTTCAGTGTCTTATGGATAACTGCCTTTATAAACTCTTTTAATCTTATTGACGGGGTTGACGGCCTGGCTTCGGGAGTGGGCGCTATAGCCGGTTTTATCTTTTTTCTTATACTTATATATCAGGTGGGGAGCGGGGCCGGCCCCGAAACCGGGGAAAGGATGATGCTGGCGGCTCTCTTCAGCCTTGCTTTATGCGGCGCCTGCGCCGGTTTTTTAAAGTTTAATTTTCCTCCGGCAAAAATTTTCCTGGGAGACTCGGGCAGCCTTCTTTTAGGGTATATGGCCGCTGTTATAACCGTTATGGGTATGCTTAAGACCGCAGGCGCCCTTACGGTGGCGGTCCCGGTGATAGTTTTCGGAGTTCCCCTGGTCGATACCTTTTTATCTTTTTTCCGCAGGGTTGTTCTTAAAAAATCCTTTATGGATGCCGACAAGGATCATATACACCACCGCCTTCTTTATAAAAGAGGATGGAATGAAAAAAAAGTGGTGCTTAGAATATATTTTATAACCGCTCTTTTGGGGCTGGCGGCCTTAATAATAACGGTAATTTAAATTAAAGTGGCTTCAGGTAAAGAGTGGTGAAAATAATAAGTGTATTCGGTACCAGGCCCGAGGCCCTGAAAATGGCACCGCTTGTAAAAAAAATATCCTCCCAGAAATGTTTTAAAAGCATATGCGCGGTAAGCGCCCAGCACAGGGAAATGCTGGATCAGGTGCTTGAGTTTTTCAGCATAAAACCGGATTACGATTTAAATATAATGACCGCTGCCCAGTCCCTTCACAGTATCGCCGCCCGCTCTCTTGAAGGGTTTGAAAAAATATTTAAAAAAGAGAAACCTTCCCTTATACTGGTTCACGGGGATACTACAACCACCCTGGCCGCGGCCCTGGCCGGCCATTATTCTAAAATTCCTGTTGGACATATAGAAGCGGGGCTGAGGTCCGGTGACCCCTTTAATCCTTTTCCCGAAGAGAATAACCGCCGCCTTACCGATGCCTTAAGCAGCCTTCATTTTGCACCGACAGCCCAAAACAGAAAGAATCTTATAAAGGAAAATATAAAAAGAGAGAGTATATTTGTTTCCGGAAATACGGTAATTGACGCTCTGTTAGAGACAGCCGCAAAAGTGGGTGAACCCAAAAACGGCCATTTAAAAAAAATAAGCGGAAATGAAAAAATAGTACTTGTTACCGCGCACCGGCGGGAAAACCTGGGCCGGCCGCTTGAAAATATCTGCAGGGCTGTAAAAGAACTTTCAGAAAAATTTCCGCGGGTTCTTTTTGTTTATCCCCTGCATATGAATCCCGGGGTAACAAAAACAGCCTCCCGTATTCTGGGAAGAGAGAAAAATATTTTTCTTACAAAGCCTCTCTCTTATCCGGATAT
>PWQF01000003.1 GCA_003556865.1 Elusimicrobiota bacterium
AATAAGTATTTCAGAAATATTTGCTAGTGAAGGACTACCTTTTCAGAAGGGAGACAACGACCGGATTCAGGGGAAGATGGCGATACATGATAGGTTGAGAATTGAAGAAGATGACGACGGCAATAAAAAACCTAAGATGTATATCTTTGAGAACTGCCGTCACCTGATAAGGACATTACCTGCCTTACCTTATGACAACCGGAGGCCAGAAGATGTTGATACAAAATCTGAGGATCATCTTTACGATTCTATCAGGTACTTATTAATGGCCAGACCAATACCGGCAAGGCAGAAAAAACCTACACGGAGAGATCCAGTTAACTCCTTTACCGGGTATTAGTAGGAGGTGAATTATGGCTGAAAACGCACTCGATACTGTCTTAGAAGCTAAGAAGAGAGGCGAAGATCACCGCCGACAGAAAGAAGAGAAGTGGAAAGAATACTACAAACTCTACAGAAGTTACTTAGAAGATAAAAGAGAGAACAAGGCGAACCTTTTTGTCCCTTATATGTTCAGCACCATAGAAAGTGTTGTACCACGTCTTACAGATACCATATTCCGGCAGAAACCATATCTTAGACCTATGCCCCGTACCCTTGAAGATAAACCCCATGCTGAGGCTTTAGAAGCGTTATTAGACTATCAGATCGACCTTATGAAATTTAAGGCTATCTGCACCTCCTGGTTTAAGGAGGCAACGATTTATGGTACTGGTATTGCTAAGATAGGATGGAAAACCAAATACCAGACTGTTGTTGATAAAAGACTAGTACCCATTAACAATTTTATGGACATCTTTCGTGCTGGAGATTCGGGGATATATGAAACCTATGAACATGAAATAATAGCCTATGACGGTCCTTTCATAGAATGTGTGGATATCTTTGATTATTATGTTGACCCTTACTGTGAAGATCACCGTGATGCTAGGTGGGCGGTACACAAGACTCTTAAAGATATTGACTACCTGAAGGATATGCAAGAAAAAGGTATATATGAAAATGTAGATGAAGTAGAAGATGCCGGTAAACGTGTTGACCATTCCGCCACAAAAAGGTTAATGGGTATACAACAAGCTACCCAACCCGGTCCAGATGAAGGGATGAATGAGATATCGGAATACTGGGAAAAAGACCGTGTAATAACAGTAGCAAATGATATTGTAGTTTTAAGAGATGCACCTAACCCGTACCACCACAAGAGGCTACCTTTTGTGAAGGTAGTAAACACACAGGTTCCTAAAGAATTTTGGGGGATAGGAGAAGTCGAGCCCAGCGAATCACTTCAAAATGAACTGAACACACTTCGGAACCAGGCCATAGATAATCTGTCACTGGCTATTAATAACATGTTCCTTGTCTCAGAACAGGCAGGGATCGATGCTGACGATTTAACCTTTAGACCGAACGGAATAATTTGGACTAACAAACCCGATGTTAACGAGGCTCTTATGCAGATTGGCCCTTCCCGTGTAAGTCCTTCCTCATTTAACATGGAGGAAGTTATTAAGAAAGATATCCAGGAGACTTCAGGGGTAGTACAGTACGTTAAAGGGATGGAACCTGGAAGACAAGCCACAGCTACCGAGATTACTTCACTTCAACGGGAAGCGAACTATCGGTTTATCCAGAAGATCCGCAACATGATTGATGGCCTTGAAGAAGTAGGAGAGATGATGGTAGCTCTTAACCAACAGTTTATTGAAGAACCACAGGCAATAAGGATAGCCGGTGAAAAAGGTTTTGAGTTTAAAACAATAGCCCCCGATGAGATAATGGGACAATTTGATATACAAATAGCCTCTACCGCACTAGAACCTAACGCTGATAGGCAGGTAAGGAGACAGCAGTTGCTAGAGGCAATTCAGATAGTAGGACAGCTTACAGGGGTGCCGAGCATGACATTGTTAGAGGAAGCTTTAAAGACCTATGATATGCCTGAAGTTGAAAACGTTATTGCTGAGATACAACAGCAGGTACAGCAAGCTCAACAGAGGGAACAAGCTGAATCCGGTATGCCACAACAGCAACCACAACAACCCCAGCAACCTTCACCTGAGACACAAAACCCACAAGGGATCCTACAACGTATCCTGGGGGCGGTAAGAAGATGAACCAGAAAGAAAAAGAAGCCAGGGCACATGCTATACGTGAAATGACTTTAGGTAAAGGTTGGAAGTATTTACAAGCTGACTTACAAAATGAAATTAATTCCGCTAAAAACTCTCTATCCAACGGGAGTTTTTCTGATATATCAGAAGTTCACGTTATACAGGAAAAGTTGAAGTCTTTACAGATGATATTGAGCAGAGTTGAAAGATGGAAAGGTGAAACCCAAAAGTAGGGGATACCCGAAACCAATCGTGCGGCCCCCTATTGACGGGTACTAATTTTTAAAGGAGATGAGAGAATGGTAAGTCCCGATACTGGTACGAACCCTTCCCCCCAAGAGGGACACGAAGGAAAGGCCACCGAGGACAAGAAGCAGAACCCTTTTCAAAAGTTAAGGAGTTTAGAGAACAAAGGGGATGAGAACCACCAGCAACAACAGAAACAACAGCCTGAACAGCAAGAAGGAGAGAGAGTTTATGCCGGGAAGTATAAGTCCCCGGAAGCAATGGAAAAAGGATATAAGGACCTGGAGAGCAAGCTAGGTCAGAGAAACGATAAAGCACAGAAATGGGAACAATGGGAAAGTTTCCTTAAACAGAAACCGGAAGCTGCGGAAGTTGTAAAAGAAATCTCTGAAAACCCCCAGTTTCAGCAGTTTTACCAACAGTATAAGCAGGGGAAACTTGACCCTAACAACCCAACCCAACCTAACAGTAGAGACGACCGTCTTAGCAGGTTACGAGAAAGACTTAATAAGAGCAGGGGGAACACTAGCCAGCAAACTAACCAGCAGTACAATCCACAGTTTCAGCAAGCCCAACAACAGGATTATCAGAGCCAGCAAGGGCAACAGAATCCCTATGAGGACCGCCTTAACCGCACAGAACAGATAGTTAAAGGGCTTGCAATGCAGTCTATTACACAGAACGTAAAAGAAGACTATAATCGGCTGCAGACTGATTATGGTGAGATTATTGAACAGGAAGGTTTAAACATGGAAGACCTGGTTAATGTAGCTGCTCGACATAACTTGCGTAAAGAAGACGGCCAACCTATACCTGATGTAGAAAAAGCTTTAAAGTTTCACCTAGCTACCAGCCCTAACAACTTTGATAATGTAGTTCAAACACTACAACAAATGGGGCAGAAACAAGCAGCACAAAACCAAATAGCTAAACAACAAGGACAAATAGAATCTACCTCTCCAGCTCAAAGTGATGCTAATACCAGAAAACTCTCTCCCGCAGAAGAGATAAAGCAGAGGATCCTCAATGTAGGCCGTACTAGCGGCTCAGGATTCCCACGAAAACAATAGGGAGGGTATATAATGCCTGATAATGTATATGTACCTGGGAACGATATGCAGAGCACCCAGGAAACAAACCAGCTAAGACAAGTTATTGACATGAGTAAAGAAATACTTCAACTCGATGCTGAGCGTGCACCTTTTTATATAATGACAGCACAGATGGCTAAAGAAACCTGCCATAACTACCGTTTCTTCTGGCAGGAAGATAAGGTTATGGATCATATAGACCATTACGACGGAGCCGACCAAACCAGCGTGCCAGCTCAGGGAGCAAGCCAGACTATCTCGGTGGAACATGCACAGTTGTTCTTACCAAACGATCTGGTTCTTGTATCTAAGACAGATGAAATTATGCGGGTAACCGCTGTAAGTGTTGCCGGTGGGACGATTACTGCTAACAGAGGGTACGCTGATACTGCTCCGATGAGACTTGAAAACGGGGATGAGCTCCAAATATTAGCTCCCGCACGAGAACAAGGGGCAGACGACTTTAATATTAACCTCCGGCAAGTAAGTACCCCATATAATTTTACACAGATCATGAGCACAGAATGGGGTATCAGCAGGACAAATATGAACACAGAATACTATGGCCCAGATGAAATAGACCGTATGCGGTTTAAAAAGGGGATAGAGTTTACCGAGAAGATAGAACGTAACCTGCTTTGGTCTGAAAGAAGTATAGACACCTCTGGGGATGATGTTCTTACCACTACTAGAGGGGTTACAAGATGGATAACAGACAATGTAACAGACATGGGAGGTAATATGACCGAGTCTGACTTTGATGACTTCTGCGCTAACCAAGCTTTTGCCCACGGAGATGATGAAAAGACAATGTTCTGCTCTAACACACTGCTGAGTAGAATATCAGGATTTGCTAAAAACCACATTGTCACCGAGACACCGGAAGAAAATTACGGTATCAGGGTACGTAAATATATCACTCCACACGGCGAACTTTCTCTTGTACGACATAAGATGCTTCAGGGAGAAGTATGGGGGAAAGCAGGTATAGTTGTTGACATGAATAACGTCAAACAACGTGTACTGAAAAATTCTGACGTTACCATGAAGACCAATGTTCAGACCGCATTAACTGATGGTCTCCAAGAACAGCTTATCTGTGAAATCGGACTTGAATTATCACAGCAAGAACACTTTGCTCTAGTGCATAATGTATAAGAAACGGGGCTTAAAAGCCCCTTCTAACAAGGAGGGAATACAATGGCTCAAAGTAGTGTTGAAGATGTAGTTAATGCCCTTAGAGACTCACTAGTAGCGGGCACTAATATATCTGACGATGGAGAATTTGAGGACTGGGATGGAGGGAAGAAGGCCGAACTGTACCAGGCGATCTTCGAGGAAGTCCTGGTTGACTGTGGCGGGCCTGTAGAAAAACTTTACCAGCCGACACTGAAGTTTAAGCATGAAATAACAGGGAAGGATGACGATAAACCCAAGAATGATGATGGGACATTAGACATTTATATAGAAGGTGCAGACTTCTATGATGCTACCGCCACGACGGGTGGGGCTAACGATGCAAGCAACTGGACATTTACTTCTGATGATAGTTCTACTCTTGCTACTGTAGAGGTTAAGTACGACTCGGATACCGGTAGATATTACGCTGAACTTGACTTAACAACTGCTGATTTGAGCACAGGTGATGAGATTACTGTAACCGCTGATGCAGATGCGCTCCATTGGCGTTGGGGTTCACATACAGCGAGCTTTACTGTAGTCGCCGATTAATAGGAGGAAGCCATGAGGGGTAAAGT
>PWQF01000258.1 GCA_003556865.1 Elusimicrobiota bacterium
CTGTACCAATAGAGCGCTGCTTTAAACTCGTTTTCATAACCCGTTCTTCCAGTTTTTTAAGTACTTAACGGCGCTATGTTTCCCAAACTCTGTTATCCTCTTCTGGCAGTATAATATTTCATCCTGGATTTTACAATTTCCTTGAGCTCGGGAAACTTTTTTCTCCCAATAAATAAACTTTTGCTTTCTATTTTAAAATGACCGAAAATCATCTTACTGGCAAAGACCATACAATAAGTAATTATCAGTAACAACAAGTCGGGTTAGATTATAGCGTACATCGACAGAATAATAGCCTATAGCGACGATAACAAACATTAATGAAAAAAATATTTAATCTTTTTCCCCTGTATTCCTGCTAAACTCAATGAGTTTTAAATTGTAGATTTGATGTGGGTTTCAAGTAAAGAAGCCATCTACTATACTCCGTACTATCACTAAAGACAAGTTCTGATGCAAAGAGAGTCTGACTTACAGCATTATAAATTTCCTTATCGGTAATACTACTGTCCCAAAGCAAGGGAACCATATAGGGATCAAGAGTATTATGAAAATTCTTGAGAAAAAAATCTTTTTTCATTATTTCCGAGACTGAGGAATCTTTAAAAGTGCTAAGAAGTAGAAAGTCAATTCGGTTTTCCAAAAAACGCTGGTACGAAGCATAAAAAGTCACTCTAAAATCGCTTATGCAATATTCTTGCCCTCTGAGCCGAAAAAGATACCGAATAAAAAAAACATCTAGTTCTCTATATTCAAAATTGTGATATATTATATTGAAATTTTCTCTTCCCTTTAGGTTTAGCTCTTGGATATTCTCTATAACATCATCAACTAATCCCTGGAAGGAAACTATGCGCCTGTACATTTCGGTATCTGTATTTATGTTATTAAAAAAGAATAAAAATCCTGCAATTATTGTCACAGAAAAAAAGATTCTTCCTTTTTTAGATTGTATAGCTTTAACTATGCATAAAGACGAAACTGCAGAAATTAAGGGTATAAAAGGTAGAAAATGCCTTGTCTGCATATATAGTTCAGAAAAGGCAAATAAGAAAAATGGGATAAAAAATAAGATAAACAAAGTCTTATGTTTCATTTTAGATTTTAGTAAATAAAAAAATGATACCGCATAAATACTTAAAAGAGGCAGCCTGGATATTAGAGAGGGATTTCTAATCATTCTAACCTCATAAAAGAATGAGCGAAACATTTTTCTTCTAACATCAGGAAATATGGTATAATATCTAGATTCTATTCTAGCATAATCTAACACCCAATTAAGCGCCCTAAAATAATTTTCAATACTCCAGAGCATGGAAAGAGATAAAAATATAAAAAAGAATATACACACATTTAAGTAAATTCCTTTTTTTTCATCCTCCATAGTTAATAATCCTTTAATTAAAGATACTGCTATAGGAAGTCCTAAAAATATTGCGAACTGTACTTTTATATTCATTCCAAGCCCACACGTTATAGCAAGCAGTATCGAGTATTTGATGTTTTTAAAATCATCATTTTTGATAAGAAAATAAAAAGCCGCTATAACAAATGCCGTAAGTGGAAAATCTGTACCGTATTGTCTCATGTATTCAATAATTTCAGGAGAAATAAGAAGAATACAAACAGAAACTAGGGCAGTTTTTCTGTTAGATATTTCGACAGAAAGCCGATACACAAAAATGATAATTATAAGTAGAAAAAGATAATTGATTAAAAGAGCCGACTCAATTGATTTCCCAAATATTATATAAAAAAATGATGTTGCAAGGTAAGTTAAATTAGGAACCATAGGCCCCTGCATTGGCAAATCGGCTGACAGTAAATTAATGCTTTCTGAAACTTTTTGAAAGATATTCAGGTTTTCAGATTCCCATACATTCTCCAAATTATAAGTAAAATCCAGCGAAAAGCTTAGATGGTTTCCTGTATCTGACACATTTAATAATGGATCTGTAACAGACTTATAAATTATAGTCGCAATTGGAATTGCTATTAATAAAATTATAAGAAGCTTTTTTTTGCTCAATTTTTTAGTAGTGTATCAAAAAATGTCAGGTTCCTTAAAAAACATGCGAAAAAACTTCACAATTCAGGTGCCACACAGCACTTAGGAAATGAGAAAAACACCTATGGTGGTAAATATAAACCTTGAGATGAGTATAACACTGCTAAACATAAATGTCAACGAATAGTCTTTTCCAATGTAAAGATTACCCCGAAAAGCCTGAACCATAATTTCAACAATTTATTTCCCTAAAATCCCGGAATATCAACAAAACTGATGAGAAGTGCGTGACGTTTAAGCATACGCTTAACAGTATCTATGAAAGATTTTTGATTAATGGGGTAGCACCAACAGAAATGTTACGCTAATATCTAAATCAGCCGTTCACTGAATACTCAACAACACCGCATACATCGGGCTGATGATCCGTAACGGTGAAGCATAATAAGGCTCTTTTAAACCGATACTATATAAGAAGCTTTTTGACAGAGGTTATATAGTTCTTAAATACCGGACAACTCCGAGAAATTAGAAATATAAAAATAATTTTCCTTTCCCTAGTTTCCTTAGATGCGGAAAGTCCGGCGCAGCGATATTGAAAAAAGATATATCTTGCCAGGGAAGACGAAATCATTCGCAGGAAAGCGAAACTTAAGCGAAAAAGGCCCAGATACTGAAGAAGAGGCAGACTTGAAACGAACCGTCGCTTGAAGGAGAAAAAGATTGAGATGGATTTTAAAGAGCCTTGGAGTTTGCTGTTTTTTTCAGACGATGTTTTAAAGAAACCCCTCAAGAATACCGGGCGAATCCCCGAAAATTTTTCCGGTAAAAACTCCGAAAGTGTGAAATGGTCGGGGTGGCCGGATTTGAACCGGCGGCCTCTGCGTCCCGAACGCAGCGCTCTAGCCAAACTGAGCCACACCCCGTTATCTACTGATTTTAATTATTTTATATTTAACTGTTCCGGATGGGGTTTTGATAGAGGCGAAGTCTCCAGCTTTTTTTCCCAGAAGCCCGTCAGCAATAGGAGATTCAACCGATATTCTGCCTTCCATGGGGTCAGCCTCATCAGCACCTACTATAGTAAAAGTTTCTTCTTCCTCCAGATCCAGATCCTGAAGTTTAACTGTAGCCCCTATATAGACCTTGTCCGGATCTATATCTTCCTCATCAAATATTCGGGCTGAAGTAAGCTTGTTGCTTATATCCTTAATTCTTATCATGGTCTGCTGCAGCATCTCTTTTGCGGCATCATATTCAAAATTTTCACTTAAATCACCGTGATCGGCAGCCACACCTATTCTTTTGGAAATCTCGGGTTTCTTTACTTCCCGAAGATACTTAAGCTCATCTTTAAGTTCCTCATATTTTTTTCTTGTTAAGTATGTTACTTTTTCTGTCATAATATTTTCCTAAAGCTTTATGAATTCATCTTTTAAAAAATGGTCGGGACGGCCGGATTTGAACCGGCGACCACTCGCCCCCCAGACGAGTGCGCTGCCAGACTGCGCTACGTCCCGACAAAAGTCTCTTTTCCCTTCGGAAATATATTTTTTTCAGATAAATGGAGCGGGCGATGGGATTCGAACCCACGACGTCCAGCTTGGGAAGCTGACATTCTGCCCCTGAATTACGCCCGCCCTATATATCCCTTTCCAGCAGTTCTCTTATATCTAATAGCTCTGTTTTCAGCTCTTTTAACTCTTTAGCCCCAATCCCTGCGGAAAGAAACTCCCATTCCATCTGGGGAGGCTGTTTTTTTTCCTTAAGAAGCTGTTTTTTCGCACCGGAAATACTGTATTTATCCTCATACAGCAGCTTTTTTATTTTCTCAACGGTCTGAAGATCACCTCTTGTATAGCGTCTCTGACCGCTCACCCTTTTCATAGGCCTTAAAAGGTTGAATTCTGTTTCCCAGTACCTCAAGGTATGGGCCGGAACTTCAGTTATATTAGAAACCTCGCCTATAGTCAAATATTTTTTTTTCTTATAATCTATCATTAAGTTTAGGGGACGGCTTAAATTTAACAACTTTTTTAGGCGGAATAAGCACACTCTCCCCCGTAGCCGGATTTCTTCCCTTTTTAGCTTTTCTCACCACGCTGAAAAAAGAGCCGAATTCCGAAATTGTAACTCTTTCCCCCCTCAGCAAAGCTCTTTTAACTGAATTTAAGAACTCTTCTACCGCATCTGAAGCCTCTTCTGCGGCGCAGGTAACTTTTGCTACTTCGTTTATTATATCGGATTTATTCATATTTTCAACCTCCCTCGGTATTTTCACTTTTCAGGGGCCGGGTCATAAGCTCGCCGGTGGCTGCAGCCGGATCTTTACCCTTGTAAAGAATCTCATAGACCTTGCCGCAAAGAGGCATTGAGACATCGTACCTGCGGGCAAGTTTTATACAGCTTTTAACAGTATCCGCCCCTTCTACAGTAGTTAAGACTTTTTTCTTTGCTTCCTCGAAACTCATTCCCATTCCTATGTAGCGACCGAACCGGTAATTTCTGGAATGCTCTGAAAAACAGGTTACAATCAAGTCTCCCATTCCCGATAGCCCCGAAAAAGTGGAGTGCCTTGCTCCCATCTTAATACCAAGTTCCTTAATCTCGCTGTTTCCCCTGGTTATGAGGGCAGCCCTTGTGTTGTCACCAAGCCCCAGGCCGCTGGTAATTCCCGAGGCAATTGCTATAACGTTTTTAAGAGCTCCCCCCAGTTCAACCCCCTTCAGGTCACTGGAAGTATATACCCTGAAAAAAGTTGTTGAGAAAAGTTCCTGCACACGGCGGGATGCTTTAAAGTTTGCAGAAGCGGCAACTACAGCTGTGGGAACTTTATCTATAACTTCTTCGGCATGACTCGGCCCGGAAAGTGCACATATACGGAAACCCTTTCCCAGATATTCCCTCATTATTTCCGTGGGCCGCTTAAGACTTTTAGAGTCAAACCCCTTTACTGCTGAGATAATTATACGGGGTAGTTTATCTTTTAAACCTTTCATTGCTTCAGCTACAAGCCTTACGGCTCGGGAAGGAACAGCTACAATTAGATAGTCTGTTCCCTCTACAGCGCGAGCCAGGGAACTGGTTATCTCAAATTCTCCGGGAATGCGGTAATTTTTTAAGGGGGGGAAGACTCTGGACTTAGAAAGTTTTTGACATTCTGAGGGATTAAATTCCCAAAG
>PWQF01000115.1 GCA_003556865.1 Elusimicrobiota bacterium
AACAGCTATTTTAATATTTGCTGCATTTATGACTGTGCCGCTCTTTACCGGGATTAATATTATGTTTTTACCTGCGGTTATTTTAGGGGGGATCTCCGCGGCGGCAGAGCTTAAACTTGAAAAAAACAGGCTATTTATTTCCCTGGCGTCTATTGTTTATTACGCTATTATACTGGTTATTGTAAAGAGTCATATGGCTATAGCATTATGAGAAAATATTTTATGATTTTTACTGCCCTTATTATCTTCTCCGGATGCGTCTCTGCCGGGGCGGTGCGGGAGTATGGGCTGGAGAAGGAACAGGGGATAAGGGCCTACGACTGGTGGGGTAATTTTGTTCTTGACGGCGACGATGGCAGGAGATATATGCTTTATATTCTTATCAGGCTGCTGCCTGGCTTAAACAGTCTTTACAGTATAAGCATTTGTCCGGAGGATAAAGAGGATGGACTTTATAGCCGTGAGCTGGCCAGGGAAAGTTTTTTCTGGGAAGATATTGAGTATACGGAGACAGAATCAGCTGTAGGTTTTTACCGCGATGACTTAAGCTGGACAATAAAACCTGGCACCTTTCTTTTAGAAGTTGAAAAAGAAAATTTAAGGCTTGAATTAAAGGGCGCTTCCATGGGCGATATATACTGGCTCAACGATGGCCGGCATGAACCGATTATTAACGGCGCGCCTCCGGTTTCCGGTTTTTGGGAACTGTATAGCGCGGAAGGCGAAATACTGGTTGAAGGAAAAAGAGTTATGCTTGACGGGTGGAGCTGCTTTGAACATCTTTTTGCTTCTGAATATTTCTGGCATGGAATGCATATCGACTGGGTCTCATTTAAGGGGGAGGCGGCATATGGGGTTCTTCTTGGGGCAGAAGGTCATAAAGAAGGGTTTATTCATATTAAAGAGAGCGGAAAAAGAGATTACCTGAGCGGATTAAAGTTTGAATACCTCTCTTTTGACGGAAGGTTCCCTTCGGAAATGAAAATTACGGGGTATGGTGAAAAGGGAAGGTTGGTTCTTTATTCAGAAGCAAAAGGAAAAGATAGAAATGAGATAGTTATGGATATTAACGGAACCTATTATCGTAACGGTGAAGAGATAAGTTTAAAAGATTTTACCGGGTGGCATGAAGTCTACCGGGGAACAGAGCGGGAATTAAAATGATTAATAAAATAATTATATTTATAACATTAATTTTATCGGGCACAGGCATTGCAAATGGCGGGGCTGAATATTTGAATGAGATTCAGGATGAATTTCTTAGCGGAAATTTTGAGTCTGTGATAGAGATATCGGGAGAATGGATAGATGCCGGAGAAACTGATTCGGGGATTCCATATTTTTATAAAGCATACGGAATGTATTCGTTAAATTACCTTGATGATGCGGCGGCAGTTCTTGAAAGGGGTTTAAGAACAGAAGGCGGGATTGAGGAGTTTCTGGCTGTTTCAAAAAACCTTGCTGCGGACAATCCGGATAATCCGTATGCGCTGATGGCTTTGGGCGATGCATATAACCGCGCCGGGGAAAAGGAAAAGGCCGTGGATATTTTAAACGAGGCAATCGGTATGGACCCCGGTTTTGGTGAGGCTTATTTCATACTGGGGTTTGTTTATCTTACGCAGTACGGGGAAAAGGAAAAGGCCTATCAAACATTTGAAGAGGGAGTTGAGGCCGACCCGGATTTTATAGGCAATCATATGTATTTGGGGCCTCATTACATAAGAAAAGATAACCTGGAAAGGGCGGAAGAAATATTTACTGCCGCGCTGGGCAGGCTCACAGATAAAAGACAGACCGCTTACTTTCATAACAGGCTGGCAGATATTTATATCATAAATGAAAGATATGATGATGCAATTGAATTGCTGCAGGAAGGACTGGAAAACATCGGAGATAATTTCGGCCTGCTGCTTAGCCTGGGAGATGCCTATTTTAAAAAAGGGCGGGAGGAAGAAGCCGTAGATGTTTATTTAAGGGCGCAGGATGCGCTCTATGAAACTGAAAGAGGCAGAAGGCCTGCCCCCGGCGCCAGGGAAGCATTGAAAACCCGGTTAAGGCAACTGGGGGTAATAGAATAACAGGGTAATGAGAAGTTAGTTTAAAAATATGAGATTATGCAAACAGGTAAATTAAACAAAATCTTTTTAATATCGCTTTCTTTTTTACTGCTGTCCGCACGGCTGGCCGGCGCGCAGACAACGCTCTGGCCGCGATATGATGAAGATACCTATTTCTATGAGCAGGGACCCCGCCCTGCTTCAGGGAGGATGAGGACCGATTATACTATGGAAATTCATCAGGGGGAGGCCAGGGTGATGGATACCGGGCCGGGTGATAACTGGGTTACGAATATTGTCAGCGGATATTCAGACGGCGAGTACCAGTCTTTCGGGGTGTTTGTATCCCAGCCCCTGGCACCCGGCCAGACTATTGCTACGGGGGAGCCCTGGCCTTTTTACGGAACATTCGGCAGCTATGCCCTGCCTGACGGCCAGGCTGCCGGGAGCGCCAGCCATAGGGTAAATGCCGGGGTTTACTTATGGAGACAAAGCTTTCTCCCAACAAAAACTTTATCCCGCACTTCTCCCCGGGACGAGGAATGGATAATTTTAACCAACCCCTTATCCGGCGCCGTAACAGGAGGTGATTCAACTGAAAACCGCTGGTCCGGGACAATTATTGATAACCGCACCGGAGCTACTGACGGAATGGTGGGTAATTTAACTCCCGAGGCGGGGGACAGGATAGTTCTGGAGGTCCAGAACTATATTGAAAATTATGATACCGGGGGCCAGTGGTACAATCACTTCGGGGACGGAAACAATTCATATGTAGAGTACGGGGGAAACCTTGAGTTTAAGCCTTATATTTACCGGATTACGGATGCGCTTGGAAATGAAATATCTGAAACAATTGCCACCTCCGGAGACCATACCGAAGTCATAGAGATTATAGGTGGTATGTTCCGGGACCAGAACGCTGCAACCCAGATAAGGTTCGGCGATGACTGGCCCGCGATTTCCGCTCTTGACGGCTCGGTGGACCAGTGGTATAACTCCAGGATAACTTTTGAGGTCCCCGATGTAACCGGTACGGTAAATCTCAGCGTATATGTGGACGGGGAATCCGACTCCACACAGCAGGTTCCCTTGCGTATATTACCGCGGATTGAAGAGGTCGAGTTCTTTGACTCTGACGGACCCGTTGATGCTCCTTTTGTATTCGGGCAGAACTTGCATTATGACGATAATGTTTCAACTATGACCATAAGGGTGCAGGGTTATAATTTTGTTCCGGGAAGCGAAATAGTTTTCGGGCACGGCGGTGTCCTGGTGGATGAGTATGACTATTCGCTCTGTCCTACCCAGATAACAGCCCGCGTCCGGATAGGGCTTGCTGCGGGGACGGGGGTGGATGATATAAGTTTAGTCAGCCCTGCGGACGGGATTTTCCCCGCCAGGGGAAGAACCCCGCCGGCCTACAGGGGTAGCGCAATGATTACAGAGCGCCCTAAAATAAGTTATTTTTCCCCCCAAACCCGAAACCGTGGAACCACCTATTCCACAATTACGGTGCTTGGAAGTGATTTTGCTCCGGATATTGATGCCAGGTTTATAATTCCCGGCAGCGAGTACGGAGGAGTAAATGTTGAGGGTGTGAACCGGATATCATCCGGCGAACTGGAGGTATATGTAACCGTACTGGATACTGCTACCGTAAGCAGGCAGTGGAGGCTGATTTTAATTCATCCCGATGACGGAGGGTATGCGGATTCCATAATTGATTCAAATATCAACCTTGAGGTAGAGCCTAAACTGGAGCTTACCTCGCTTTCTGTCCCGGGTTCCCAGCCCTCCGGCCATATCGGCCAGAATGTAAGCGATAAGATGATAGTAATTAACGGGTCGGGTTTTGAGAGCGGAAACGTGGAAGTTTTATTTGATGCGCCCGAAGGGGATATTACGGTAAAGGCAGTAGATACATATTTTTCAAGAATTGAAGTTATAGTGGATGTTGCAGAGGACTCTGTTACAGGGCCGGTGGATGTCCGCGTCAGGAATATCGGTTACGGCGGCGAGGCGACCCTTCCCGGCGCGCTGGTTGTAAACCCGATGCCCCAGATAAGCGAAGTGACCCAGCCCGATCCGCCTGAGATAGGGCAGAGGGGGGAGCGTGAGATTCAGGTTTCGGGCTCATCTTTTGTGGAAGATGGAATAGAGCTGGATTTTGGTGAAAACATAAGCAGCGAGCATATTTCAATTGTAAACATATCTACTGCTGGTTCTAATATAATAAACGCAACCCTGGAGATAGATGTCTCCTGTCCGACCGGGTGGGTGCCTTTAAAGGTAATAAACAGGGACCAGGGGGAAAGTAATATCCTGGAAGAGGCCTTTATGGTAAACCCGGCTCCGGTAATAACTTCCATCAGCCGCGACCAGGTTGGGCAGGCCGCCCAGGATTTAAAGATAACATTAGAAGGGAATAATCTGCAGGACGGCTGCATTGTGGATTTTGGTTCGGGGATTACGGTTGACCCGGAATCCTATGAATACGACATGTTAAACTCTTCGTTTACGGTTACGGTTGGTGTCGGTTCATCTGCCTCGGTCGGTGAGAGGAATGTGACCATTACAAACCCCGACGGTGGTTATTCTACTCTTACAGGAGGAATCAGCGTAGCCAACAGACCGGCAATAAGCAGTATATCCCCGTCCGCCCGGGCACGGGGTGTTACAGGTTCAACTATGAGCGTTATAGGGGATTTTTTCCAGCCGGGTGCGGAAATCTGGTTTACTGCTGATCCTTCAGGTTTTCCTGCGGATGGCAAGCTTGTCATAGGGGAGATTGAAGAGCCCGACGCAGACGGCATAAAGTTTATTCTTGCGGAAGTGGAGTCAGACGCTGATCTTGGGGGAAGGCGCCTTGCCGTAAGAAACCCCGACGGAGGGTTTACTGTTACCGGGGAAATACTCAGCGTGGTATCTCCTCCTTCTCTTACAAAGAATGACCTTACGGTTATCGGTTCTGTTCCCAATACTCAGCTGGGCCAGGGTGCCCAGGAGGTAACGCTCCGCGTAAGGGGATCCGGTTTTGAGACCGGTATTGAGTCAGAGGACGTCTATTTTGATGAAGCTGCAGATTCCCATATCAGCGTTGAGGGAGTTGACAGGGTAT
>PWQF01000300.1 GCA_003556865.1 Elusimicrobiota bacterium
AGGTTCCTGGAAGGTAATATAAATGGTTCTTCTCTGGCCGGGTTAAAAACCGGCGGCGGAGCCATTGAAAGAGGCGCTGATAACTACCGGGCCGTGGAAGCTCTGCTGGGCCGGGATCTACTGCTGGCCTCTCTTTCGCTTCAGCTGGATTATTTTACAAATCTGGGCCTTGTCTTCGCATATGAAACTGAAAAAGATAGCGGGTCGGTCTCTCCTTTTTATACCAGCCAGATGGGAGGAGGTCTGGAAATACGGTTTGACTCAAGCGTTCGCAGGGACAGAAATAAAAACTGCACCTACACTCTTTTCTCTACCCTTAATTATTATTTCTAATATCAGCCCCGCTTTCTTTTTTAATTGACATACATATTAATATATATTAATATGATAATATGAAGGCAGGGACTAAAAAAACAGTTACAATATTAAAAGGACTTTCAAATCCCCACCGCCTGAGGGTTTTTATGCTGCTTATTCGGGATGAGTTTTGCGTTTGTGAGCTAAAAGAAATTCTTGGTATAAAACAGTCCCGCATTTCCCATATTATGAGCGAGTTGAGTCACGCCGGCCTGGTAAAAAGCAAAAGAGAGGGAAAGTGGGTTCTGTATTCATTAAATCCTGAGGCTGAAAAAGAGGCTGTAGTAAGAGCCCTGAAAAAAGATGTAAGTTTAGAAGATAAATATTTAAGAAAAATGGAGAGGGTAAAGAAAACCGGCCCCCGGGCCAAAAAATGCGGTTGAAAATAAAAGAGAAAAATAAACTTCTTTTAATAATAGCGGTCTTTCTGACTAGTTACTACCTGCCCTTTAGCAGGTTGAATATAACCGGGCCCATTTTGGAGGGGTTAATGATGCTGCAGGAGTATGCCCGGGAGCATATTCTGTTATGTCTTCTTCCCGCCTTTTTTATAGCCGGAGCCATAGCCAGTTTTGTCAGGCAGCAGTCGGTTATAAAATATTTCGGAGCAAAGGCCAAAAAATATGTTTCCTACTCGGTGGCTTCTGTATCAGGCACCATTCTTGCAGTCTGCTCCTGTACCGTTCTTCCTCTTTTTGCCGGTATTTACAAAAGGGGAGCGGGAATAGGCCCTGCTTCTGCTTTTCTTTATTCAGGTCCTGCAATAAACGTGCTTGCCATTATACTAACTGCCAGGGTTCTGGGTATGGGGCTTGGTGTAGCCAGGGCGGTAGGAGCAATACTTTTTTCTATCATTATTGGACTGGCCATGCATTTTATATTTAAAAAAAGCGAAGCTGAAAGAACAGAAGAGACAGCGGGGTTAGACGAGGACTCACAGAGCAATCGCAGTTTGGGAGTAAATGCTTTCTTTTTTTTCCTGCTGGTGGCAATACTTGTTTTTATGAACTGGAGTTCAGATGTGCATCTTGGCCTGTGGCAGGCTGTTTATCGCTTTAAATGGTATATAACAGGATCTCTTTTTGTTATGCTGGCTGTACTTATATACAGATGGTTTAAACGGGAAGAGTTAAAAGAATGGGGTTCTTCCACCTGGGAGTTTGCTAAACTTATTCTTCCTTTATTATTTATAGGTGTTCTTGTTGCGGGTTTTCTTCTGGGCAGACCGGGACAGAAAGCTCTTATCCCCGAAAGCTGGATAGCGTCTTTAGTGGGGGGAAACAGTCTCAGGGCAAATCTTTTTGCTTCTGTTGCCGGAGCCCTGATGTATTTTGCCACTCTTACCGAAGTGCCCATACTTCAGGGATTAATAGGTTCGGGTATGGGGGAGGGCCCGGCTCTGGCTCTGCTTTTAGCGGGGCCGGCATTGAGTTTGCCTAATATGCTGGTTATAAGAACAGTTATGGGCACAAAAAAAACCCTCGTTTTTATAGCCCTGGTGGTTCTTGCTTCAACTGCCGGGGGAGTTTTTTACGGGTACATAATAGGGGGGTGAGCCTTTTCTTAATTAATGCGGAAGAGATAGTTTATAAACGGAGGATGAGATGAAAATAGAAATACTGGGACCCGGATGCCCTAAATGCAAAAGGCTTGCGAAAAACGCCGAAGAGGCAGCTGCAGAGATGGGGATAGATTTAGAAATTGTCAAGGTAACTAAGATAAAAGATATAATGAACTATGGGGTAATGATGACCCCGGCTCTACTCATTAACGGTAAGACGAAAGTAAAAGGCAGGATAGCGGATAAAGAGGAGATAAAGAAAATTATTGGCCAGACCTAGTTTAAATTTAAGCTGATAGTCTCAATTTATTTATATAAGATTTTCTATAAGCCTTCCCCCGGCGGCGATTCCAGAAGTTCTACACCGGGGTTTTCTTTTGCATAGTGGCCGGCCGACCAGCTTTCGGCAAAAAGAATGACTTTTCTATCTAAAGAATCTTTTCCTAATGCTGCCCCGTAAGGAAGGGTCTGATACAGTTTTTCTTCTTTCAGGGAAGTTTGAATCCACCGTAAGGAGTTCCACGGCATTACTTGAAGTTCCGAATCTGCTTTATACTCCTCTTTAAGCCTATATTGCAGAACCTCAAACTGCAGGGGACCCACAGCGCCCAGCAGGGGAAGAGTATGGGGGTGATCCTTAACAGTAAAGGCCTGAACCAGGTCTTCGGCTAAAAAATGTTTTATTCCCTTGCGAAAAGATTTGTAATTAGAGGGGGACGGATTGTTTATGAAAGCAAAATTTTCAGGCGCAAACCGGGGTATTTCGTTGTAAACAATATCTCTGGAGGTGGTAAGGGTATCCCCTACCTTAAAATCCTCCCTGCTGACAAATCCCACTATATCTCCCGGATAGGCTGAGTCCAGGGTCTGCCTATCCCTTCCAAAAACATTATGGGAACTGGATAACCTTATTTCCTTATTCAGACGCTGGTGGCGTATTTTCATCTGCCGGTCAAATTTTCCCGAGCATACCCGGATAAAAACCATACGGTCGCGGTGGCGGGGGTCCATGTTTGTCTGAACCTTAAAAACAAAAGCCGAAAAATGAGGGTCAGAGATACTTATCTGTTTTTTTTGGGCTGTCCTGGGAAAGGGAGGGGTAGAATACTTGAGAAAATTATTAAGCATCAGTTCAACCCCGAAATTATTAAGCGCGCTTCCAAATAAAACAGGAGAAACAATACCCTCCTTTACCAGCTCCCGGTCAAAGCTTCCCGCTACCATATCCATAAGCTGAACTTCCTCTGAAACCCTGGAGTGAAGGTCGGTTCCCAGTATCTCTTTTGCCTTTTGTGCATTTAAACTGTGAACTGAAACCGGAGCCTTAAATTGCCCGCCCGGGGTTTTTTTAAAGAGATGGACCTTCTTTTCCTCCCGGTCGTATATACCCTTGAAATCACGACCGCTGCCCAGGGGCCAGTTAAGGGGATAGGATTGAAGATCCAGCACCTTTTCCAGCTGATCAATCAATGCCAGAGGCTCTCTTGCCGGTAAGTCCAGCTTGTTGATGAATGTGAAGATCGGTATGCCCCGTTTAGCGCATATTCGGAAAAGCTTGCGGGTCTGGGACTCTATCCCCTTCCCCGCATCAATTACCATAACTGCGGCATCCGTGGCCATAAGGACCCTGTAAGTGTCTTCTGAAAAATCCCGGTGGCCGGGAGTATCCAGTAAATTCATCTGATACCCCTTATATTTAAATTTTAAGACTGTAGATGAAATGGAAATTCCCCTCTTTTTTTCAATCTCCATCCAGTCCGAAGCGGTAGCCCGTTCCCTCTTTCTGGATGTTACCGACCCGGCCAGGTGGAGGGCTCCCCCGTATAAAAGGAATTTTTCGGAAAGGGTTGTCTTTCCGGCGTCCGGATGGGATATAATGGCAAAGGTTCTCCTCCGGGAGGCTTCCTTTAAAATATCCTGTTGAACTGAATTTTTAATATTCATTTATTTGCTATTATCTATTCTTCTCTTTATTAACCCTGAATTTAAAAATGGGCTGCCTTTTCCCGGGTGAAAATAGTTAATATTTTGTTTTCCATAAGTTATGCCGGCAGTGAATTGCAGTATTATGGTATTTATTAAGATCAAAAAAATCAAGACTGACTTGACATACAGCCTTAAAGTAATACATTTATAAAAAACGTAACACAAGGGGATTTAATATGTCGCAGATAAAAAGATTCGGAGTATCTATTCAGGAAGATTTAGTTAAAGATTTTGACTCTCTTATAAAGAAGAAAGGGTATCCCACCCGCTCCAAGGCCATAGAGGATTTAATAAGGGAAAAACTGAAAGAAGATGCCCTTGATTCAGGTAAAAAAGGTATAGGAGCAGTAGTTCTTGTCTATGACCATCACCGGAGGGAGTTGGTGGCAAGGCTTACAACCATACAGCATGATTTCGGAGGTGTTGTCATATGCACCCAGCACGTTCATCTGGACCATCATAACTGTATGGAAATTTTGGTGGTGAGGGGCAGATATGAAATGATGAAAAAACTTACAGACAGACTTAAGGCAGAAAAGGGAGTGAAATCCGCCGCCCTTACCATAGCTGCTTCTGAATGAAATTTTTTAAGGCAAACTGAAGCCGGGAGTTTAAGGTTAATATAAGAAAGGAGTAAGAGTAATCATAATAAAAAAAAATACATTAATGGCAAGTAGGTGTATTAGATTAGCATTTCTTATTTGGCTGGGTCTGACTTCAGCGGCTTTTGCCCTTGAGGAAAATCCGGGTTTTGACCTGGGAGAAATTGTAGTCAGGCCTTTTAGTTATGGCCACGGAATAGAAAATTTGCCTTTTTCATCAAGCATAATTACCTGGAATGAAATAGAAAAAGAGAATATTTTTTCCTTTTCGGAGGCTCTGGATGAACTGCCCGGAGTTAAAATAAACAGAACCGGGAATTTCGGACGGTCGGATGTGCAGATAAGGGGCCTGGGAGACAGGGGTAGAAAGGTAATGGTTCTGGTGGACGGCAGGCCGACTAAAATGGGCCTTTTCGGATGCACAATAACCCAGTCACTTCCCGTTGACAATATACAGAGAATCGAGCTGATAAGAGGCCCGGCTTCGGTTCTTTACGGTTCCGATGCCCTGGGGGGGGCTGTAAATATAGTTACCCGAAGCAGTCATCAAGAAGGATTTAATACAAATTTCAGGACTTCTTACGGTTCTTTTAATACTTACCTACTCACTATGAGCCATAGCGAGTAGGTAAGTATTAAAAGAAC
>PWQF01000171.1 GCA_003556865.1 Elusimicrobiota bacterium
ATGATCAAGATTAACTCCCAGCATTACCATAATATTCAGTGACCTATATATCTGGCATAGATCCAGAGTATGAGAGCAATTATTACAGCCAGTATTTTTAAAAGAGACTTTTTATTCATTTTAGATCCGCTTCTTTAACCGGCTTTTCCCTTACCTTTTCCTGGTAATAAGAAATTAAAACAGTTTTAATTTCCTGAAGCTCCATATCCTGTTTAAGGGTTCCTTCTCTGGCCAGGGAATATTCCCCGGTCTCTTCTGAAACAACAAGAACCAAAGCATCGGTAAGTTCTGAAAGTCCTATGGCCGCACGGTGTCGTGTCCCCAATATTTTAGAAACTGAAGGATTATGCGTAAGGGGAAGTATGCAGCCGGCAGCCATCATGCGTTCTCCGGAAAGAATAACAGCCCCGTCATGTATAGGCGACTGGGGGTTGAATATGGTTACCAGAAGCTCCGTGCTTATTTCCGCATTGATCCTTATCCCGGTTTCCAGGTAATCTTTAAGACCGGTATCGTTTTCCAGAACGATTAAAGCTCCGTAGCCTCGGCGGGATATTTTTTTCAGTCCCCCTATAATTTCATCTATGAATTCAGCCCTGTCCTTCATAAGTGCCCGGGTAAAGCGGCCGGAACCCAGATGAGCCAGAAAACTCCTTATCTCCGGCTGAAAAACTATTACCAGGGCCACCCCCCCGATTACCCAGAACCAGCGCAGCATCCAACCTATAAGGACAAAGTCAAGCATATTGGCTCCCAGGGTAGCTAAAAGTAGGAAAAAAATGCCCTTAAGGACCTGTATGGAGCGGGTTCCCTCCAGCAGCATCAATATCTTATAAATTACAAAAGCGCTTAGAAGTATATCTATCATATGCCTGAGATAATCTCTCCATAAATCTCCCAGGATTATAAATATATCATTCATTTCCTATTCCTTTAATTTCCTGTAAAAGCTTAGCAGCCTCAAAAGTTTCTTTTACATTATGCACTCTTAGCATGTAAACCCCATTTAAAAATAAAAAACAGGCCGCAGCCAGCGAACCGGCAAGCCTTTCATTAACCGGCCTGTTTAAAACTGCTCCTATAAATGATTTCCTTGAAACCCCCACAAGCAACGGGTAAGAAAATGAAAACTCTTTTACACGTGCAATTATCTTTAAATTATGTTCTGCTGTTTTCCCAAAACCAATCCCCGGATCCAATATAATATTTTCGGCCGCAATCCCCTCGTTTACGCAAGTTTGCGCCCTCTTAATTAAAAAGTCTCTCACCTCAGTGACTACATCATCATAACCAGGATTTTTCTGCATAGTCCGGGGATTGCCTTTCATATGCATTATGCAGAGCGCCGCTCCGGAATTTTTAACTTCCTCTCTCATCGCACTGCACCCTGCACCGCAAACATCATTAATCATTACCGCACCGGCCTCAAGGGCCCTGGCAGCCACCCCCGGCTTTGACGTGTCACAGGAGACCTTTAATTTCTGTTTAAGGGCCAGCTCTCTTATAACCGGAACAACTCTCTGGATTTCAGTTTCTTCCGACACTTCATCTGCCCCGGGCCGGGTTGATTCCCCTCCCACGTCTATTATATCCCCCCCTTCCTTCACTATTTCTTCTCCCCTCTCAACCGCTTTTTTAAAATTCAGATATTTTCCCCCGTCTGAAAAAGAATCCGGGGTAACATTAACTATGCCCATAATTCCCGGAGGGACCGGGCATATATCTTTTATTTTCATCCCTGATATTGTCTGTTTATAAGGGAAAGAGCCTCAGAACGCGTTTTTAAATCCTTAAGAAAAACACCCTTCATAGCTGAAGTTATAACCTGGGAACCCGGCTTTTTTATTCCTCTCATAATCATACATAAATGCCTGGCTTCTATTACCACCATAACCCCAAGGGGATTAAGATTTTTCATCATATTTTCAGCGATCTGTTCACTTAAGCGCTCCTGCAGCTGAAGCCGGGAAGAAAGTCCGTCTACAAGCCGGGCTATTTTTGAAAGCCCTGTTATGTTGCCACCCTGGGGTATATAGGCAATATGAGCCTTCCCGTAAAAAGGAAGAAGATGGTGTTCGCATACTGAATGAAAATCTATATCCCTGACCAGTATAATTTCAGAATACTTTTCTTCCTGGAAATAAACGGGTGGAGACGCAGTCGGGTTCTCGTAAGAAGCCAGTATTTCAGAACACATCCTGGCTACTCTGGTAGGAGTTTCTTTTAAACCCTCTCTCTCCGGATCTTCTCCTATAGCAAGGAGAAATTCATTTACCGCTTTTTCAATCCTTTTTTTGTCCATCCTTTTTTTTTGTTTTTCTATTTTTCTTTTCATCGGATTTTTTTTCTGCAGTATCACCCCCCTCTTCTTCTTCACCATCTATAATTTTTTTAATTTCTTCCGCCTCAATCTCTTCTTTTTCTATAAGCTTTTCGGCAAGAGCCTCCAACCGGTCCCTGTATTTTTCCAGGATTTCCGCAGCCCGGCGGTGGCATTTTTCAATTATATTTTTTTCTCCCTGATCAATAAGCTGTGCTGTCTTATCTGAATATTCGCTTCCCTGGGCCAATTCTTTCCCCAGGAATATATTTTCCCTGTCTCTTTGAAAAGTAACAGGCCCCAATTCTTTGCTCATGCCATATTCGGCAACCAGCTTATAGGCCATTTCCGTGGCTTTCCTAAGGTCATCCTGAGCCCCGGTAGTTTTTTCCCCGAAAATAAGTTCCTCTGCGCTCCGCCCACCCAGCATAACCGCCATTTTATCCAGTATTTCTTTCTCCGAGACCAGGTGCCTGTCCTCTACAGGCAGCTGCAGGGTATAGCCCAGGGCCGATCCCCTGGATAGTATGGAAACCTTATGGACCGGATCAGCCTTGCGGAGTTTAAAGGCAACCAAAGTATGACCGGATTCATGGTAGGATATTTTCCTTTTCTCTTTTTCGGAAATAACCCTGCTGGTCTTTTTGGGGCCGGCTATAACGCGATCAATGGCCTCCTCGATATAATGCATATTGACGCTGCGGGCGCGGGCACGGGCGGCAAGGAGAGCGGATTCGTTTATTATATTTGCAATATCGCTTCCGGTAAAACCGGGTGTGCGGCGGGCTAGGACGTCAAAATCTATTTTTTTATTTATTTTAACCGATTTTGCGTGAAGCTCAAAAATTTCTTTTCTTTCCTTCCGGTTAGGCCTAGGAACTCCTATATGCCGGTCAAACCTTCCCTTCCTTAAGAGCGCAGGATCCAGAACATCAGGACGATTTGTGGCCCCTATTAATATAACTCCCTCCCTAGCGTCAAAACCGTCAAGCTCTTTAAGTATCTGGTTAAGGGTCTGCTCTCTTTCATCATGCCCGCCGCCCAGACCAGAAAACCTGGAACGCCCCACCGCATCCAGTTCATCTATAAAAATTATACAGGGCGCATTCCTTCGCCCCTTGTCAAATAAATCCCTGATCCTGGAGGCCCCTACTCCTACAAACATCTCTACAAACTCACTTCCGGAAGTAGAGAAAAAAGGAACGCCCGCTTCCCCGGCAACAGCCTTTGTCAAAAGAGTCTTGCCTGTTCCGGGCGGACCGTATAGAAGAACTCCCTTAGGTATTTTCGCCCCCAGGGCCGTAAATTTATCCGGTTTTTTAAGGTATTCTACTATCTCCTGCAGCTCTTCCTTGGTTTCATCCAATCCGGCCACATCATTAAAAGTTATATCATCTTTTTTCTTTTTCACATGAAGCTTGGCCTTTGACCGGCCGAATTTCATTGCATCCCGCCCCCCCCGCCTCATAGAGTTAAGAATAAAAAGCCAAAGTATTATAAAAAGCAGTATGGGTCCAAAGCTGAAAGCCAGAGTATGAAGCCAGGTATCGCTAACCACTCCCTCAAACATAATACCCTGTTCTCTAAGATCATTAACCAGGTCTGGGTCCTCCACCCTTACCGCTTCAAATTTAACTTCCTCCCCAGAGGGATCAATATATATCCCCTCTATTTCCTGCTCGGATATTTCCACGCTGCTTATGCGGCCAGCCTGCAGTTTTTCCCTGAAGCGGCTGTAGGGGATTTCTTCTACATCCTCCCTTCCGGCAAGGTAATTTGACACAAGCACTGCTGCCAGAATTAAAAAAAGCCAGAAAGAAATGCTTTTCATAAACTTATTCTTATTTTTTGTATCTTTTTTCATTTTTATCTGTATATCTCCGGTTTAAGGGTCCCTATATATTCCAGATTCCTGTAGCTTTCCCCGTAATCAAGCCCGTATCCCACTACAAACTTATCCGGAACCTCAAAACCCTTATAATCTATTTTTATAGGTATTTTCCTTTTCTCCTTCTTTGAAAGAAGGGCGCACACCTTGAATTCTGCTGGCTTGCGAGTAAGAAGATTCTCCTTTATATATGCTATGGTCAGCCCGGTATCTACTATATCCTCAACCAGAACTACATTGCGTCCTTTAATAGACTCCCTGAGGTCCATTATCATTTT
Organism: Elusimicrobiota bacterium; assembly: GCA_003556865.1. Next base: position 4,487 of record PWQF01000171.1, read on the forward strand.
AACCACTCCGGATGACTCGGTTTCATAACCGTAAGAAGAAACGGCAATAAAATCAACACAGCATTTTATATCTATTTCTTTAAGAAGTTCGGCAAGAAAAATAACGCTGCCTTTTAAAATAGAGACAAATACAGGATTTTTATATTTAAAATCCCTGCTTATTTCTTTTGCCAGATTTTTAACTCTTTTTTTTATCCGGCTTGAAGAAATAACTATTTCCTCTATATCGTTTTTAATGCTGTCGCTTTGTTCTTTACTCATAAGAGACATTGAGTACCAGAGTTTTTCCTGTGTTTTTCCTTACAGGGGCAAATGAAGAGCGGCGGAAAGGAGCAAACCAGATAATCTTTCCCCCGTATTCAAAAACACAACCCCTGTTTCTTTTTCGTAAAGGGACCTTATCATCAATAAGTATGTCTTTTAACTTTTTAGTCCCACCCCCAAGTAGCTTTATCCTGTCTCCCGGCCTCCTGGAACGTATCTTAAGGGATTTATTAAATTTTTCTGCATCAAAAATCTCAATTTCCCTACTTTCAGCCAGTGGAGGGGGAGTATCCGAAATTGATGCCCCAACCTTCAATGCAGGCCCTGGAATTTTAATTTCGTCTCCCGGATTTAAAATATAACAGAATTTTTCCGGTACAGGGTGCTCTTTTTCAAAAAAAATAACCCGGTAACCTTTTCTCA
>PWQF01000234.1 GCA_003556865.1 Elusimicrobiota bacterium
AGGAGGGAGAGAAAAAGAGCCGTTATATAAGCAGCCTGGTAAAAGATAAGATACTTCAATTTAAAATACCCTAAAGATACCGGCCCGGCTGATTTTCAGCTTCAGAAATAATCCCGCACTTTTCATTTTGTTAGGCAACTCTATACTCATAACCATTCTATTTTAAAGAAGCTCCCGGGCTTTTTTCCCTGTCTCGTTTATAAGACCGGATATTTTCCGGGCCTCTCTTTTTAAATCGGCCCCTTTTTCAACATAGTAGGGTTTACCGGTAACCACGGCAGCGCGGTTAAAGGGCAGGGGAAGAACAAGGCGGTCCCAGCTTTTTATTATTTTTTTTCTTTTTACCGCCCAGCTTACCGGAACCAGCGGACATCCGGATTTAACTGCCACATAAGGAACCCCCTTTTTCACCTTAAGTGCCGGTCCCCGGGGCCCGTCGGGGGTTACTGCCAGTATATTTCTGTTTTTCAGCGCCCTGAGCATTCCCACGGCTGCAGAACGGGCAGAAGCGGGATCTGATGCAGTGCCCCGGACAGCCCTGAATCCCAGGCTCTTAAGCACCCTCCATATTATTTCACCGTCCCTGGAAGTTGAAAGAAGAACCCTTATGGCCTTCCCCCGGTGGGAATAGGCCAGGAAAGCCAGCCTGCTGTGCCAGAAGACATAAATAAAACCTCCCTCCGGAAGGGCAGCCTCGGAATAACGGTATATTTTTGTGGTCAGGCCTACCAGCCTGATATAGAGTGTAAAAAAGACTGAGGCCAGGAGAACATCCATCAGCCCCGGATAATTTTTTCAGCGGCCCGGACAGCCTTTACCGCATCCGGGGCGTAAGAGGCGCCTATGCTGCTGGAAAAACTTAATGTAACTGCTGCTCCGCCTACCAGGAGGGGGATAGATTTTTTTCTTTTCTTAAGTATTTTTTTTACTTCTTTCATCGCCGGCATTGTGGTGGTCATAAGAGAGGAAAGGGCAACTATATCGGCCTGCCGGGATATGGCTTCCTCCACTATTTTCTCCGACGGGACATCCACTCCCAGGTCAATAACATTAAAAGAGGAGTTCTTAAGCAGGAGGGTTACAAGGTTTTTTCCTATATCGTGTATATCTCCTTTTACAGTGGCTATAACCACGGTCCCTTTCACTTTTTTTAATTTTCCCTGGGACTTCAACTTTTTTTCTGCCTCATCTATGGCCTTCTCGGCGCTGCGGGCGGCTTCTATAAGCTGGGGGAGAAAGATACTCCTCTTTCCGTACTCTTCCCCCACCTTTTCCAGGGCCGGAGCAATTATTTTTTCTATAAGCGCAAGGGGGGATTCAGTCTTAAGAATCTCCCTGGCCAGTGAGGGGGAGTCATCGGTGTTTCCCTCAAAAATAGATTTAGAGAGAGGATTTTTAAATTTTATCTCTTTTTTATCCGGGGAAAAGTAAGAACTGTATTTAAGCGCGTTCGTATCCCTGCCCGAAACCAGGGCAGAAGAATAAAGGATATCAACCAGGTCCCTGTCCAGGGGGTCTGCGATCAGGGCAGATACCCCGCAGTATACCGAAAGTGATACCAGGGTCTGGTTAAGAAGCGCGCGGCGGGGAAGTCCCGAAGAAACATTGCTGACGCCTAAAACGCTTTTTCTATCCATTTTTTTCAGGGCCTTAAGTGTCCGGGAAGCGGAAAGGGGGTCCGAGGAAAGAGTAAGAACTACCGGGTCCACAAGTATCTTTGAAGTATTGATCGACATCTCTTCAGCCCTGGAAATTATCTTTTCAGCGGTTTTTATTTTTTGCGAGGCCCTGCGGGGAACCCCCCTGTCATTTACAGAGAGGGCTATAAAGGGAATGCCGTATTTTTTCACCACGGGCAGAAGGGAATCCATTTTCTCTTTTTCTCCTGAAACGGAATTAAGCAGAAGAACCCCCGGATACCTCCGGGCCGCTTTTTCCACTTCCTCCGGATTCTGTGAATCCAAAACCAGAGGCATACCTGATTTTTCCTCCACCTTCATTACAGTTTTCAGGGTATCCTCTTCATTGCCTCCCATATTTATGTCCAGGGCGGCCGCTCCTCCCTTTTTCTGTTTAAGTGCCTCCGCAATGACAAGGGAGGAAGAGCTTTTCAGCCTCGGCCTGGCGGTGAAATTTATTCTTTCCCCTATTATGCACGGATATTCCCCGATCCGGAGAAAAGAGGTGCGTGAGCTTATTATAAGGGGAGACTTAACCGGAGGGGGAGGAGGTGAACAATTTTCAAGTTTTTTCCTTAATTCAGTTATATGCCCGGGGCCCGCACCGCAGCAGCCCCCTATATATGAAGCCCCGGCCTTAACAAGTTCACTGCATTTCCGGGCATAGGTTAATGGTTTTTCGGGGTAAATACTTCTGCCGCCGGATATTTCCGGAAGGCCTGCATTGGGCTGGGCAATGAGGGGAAGAGAGGTTGCCTTTCTCATATCGCTCAGGGGGCCTTTCATTCCTTCCGGACCCGAGGAACAGTTAAGGCCTATTACCGAGGCCCCCAATGCCTCCATAACCGCGGCTGCGGCGGGGGCAGGTGTTCCGGTTGATGTCCGGCCGTCAGGAGAAAAAGTCATGGTGGCAATAATTTCCACTTGGGGCCAGGCTTCCCTGGCCCCTATAAGCGCGGCCCTCATTTCCGCGATATCATCCATAGTTTCTATTATAATTAAATGGGCGCCGGCATCTTTAAGGGCGGATGCGGTTTTCTTAAATACCAGCACCGCGTCCTCAAAATCAATTTTTCCCAGCGGAGCAACCATTTTTCCGGTAGGCCCGATTGAACCTGCTATTTTAACTGGTTTATTAGAGCTTTCTGCTGCTGCCCGGCGGGCAATTTTTACTCCTTCACCTATAAGACGGCGGTAATTACTGTAATTAAGGGGGTTGGCTGTAAAGGTATTGGTTTCAATTATATCGGCACCTGCCTTAATAAATTCAGAATGGATCTCTTTTACTGAACCTGGGTTTGATAAATTGACCAGGGGGGAACTGTCAATACCCCGCGAAGATAAGGCGGTGCCTGTTCCCCCGTCAAGAAAAATTATTTTATTACTCAAAGCCCGAACCAGCCCTGGACCGCTGTCACGGATTTGCGGGGAGAGATAATACCTGAAGGAAGATATTTAATCCCTATTTTGCCTGCCTCAAGAAGCTTAATTATTTTTTTATTTGCCTCCGGCTCCCATCCCCCGTAACCGGGGGAAACCCTTAATCCGGCATAACATTCCATTTCTTTTGCATCCCTGTTTATAAGCCCGGAAACAAAATTAACAGCCTGCTCGGCTGCCTCGCTGCCGGCAGCATCCAGGATAAAAGCAGCGCTGAGGTTCTCTTTTTTAAGGATATTAATCTCTTCTTCTATTTTATCCCCGGCGGTAGCCGCCATAAAAGTCAGGGCCCGGGCAGAGGAGGCTATTTCACCTGTTTTTCCGCTCTTTAAAAGTATTTTTTCGGCAGCAGACTTAAACTCATCAGTTTCCCTGAGCAGGGTTTTATATACCACGGACGGGTATATGAGAGTATAGGCTTTCTGGATTCCCTTCTGTATAGCCTCGTCCTCGGGCGGAGCAAGCGGTCCGGTCCGGGAATCATATTTGAGGTGCCGGAGGATTTCCCGCCTTCTCAGCTTTATTTTAAGGCCTCTTATTTTCCTTATTTCCGGAAGCGGTCTACTTTTTGTTCTGCCAGGCATAGACCATGGGTGCCGCCACAAAGATAGAGGAATAGGTCCCGATAATAATTCCCGCAAAAAGAGCAACGGAAAAACCGTGCAGTACTTCTCCCCCTCTCAAAAGCAGGGCCAGCACCACGGCCAGGGTTGTGCCGGAGGTTATTACAGTCCTGGAAAGAGTATCATTTATGCTTAAGTTTATAATTTCCCCCAGGGGCTTTTTATAATGAAGCTTTAAATTCTCACGTATACGGTCGTAAACCACAATGGAGTCGTTTACAGAATATCCGGCAAGAGTAAGAAGGGCGGCCACAACCACCAGGTCTATGGTTACACCCGTTAAAATAAGCAAGCCGAAAACTACAATCACATCATGTATCAGGGCAATTACGGCAGAAACGCCCCAGACCCCCCCCTTAAACCTCCAGGTGACATAAAGTATAATTCCCCCGAAGGCCAGAAGAAATGCCCAGAGGGCTCTTTCCCTCAGATAATCCCCCACGGCCGGACCGACCATTTCCGTTCTTAAGATTTCAGGGTTTTTTTCCGGATAATCCTCCAGCAGGGCAGCCTCCACCCTGTTGGCCACACTCTCTCCCTCGCCTTCCGGCTGCTGGGCCACGCGGATAACCGCTGCTTCCGCATCCCGGAAACTCTGGACTCCCGGATGTTCGTATCCGGCCAGGGAAAGAGTATTCCTTAAATCAATATCCGAAGGAAGGCTGTCAAAGCGGACATGCACAAGGGTTCCCCCGGTAAAATCTATTCCCCAGTTGGGCCCTTTTCTTAAAAGAAGGAAAAGAGAGGACGTCAGCAGAAGAATTGAAATAATAAAAGATACTTTTCTTAACTTTAAAAAATCTATGGAAGTATTTCTTAGCAATCTCATATTTTTAGTTCCTTTATATTTTTTTCTCCCGTAATAAGATCAAAAACAGTTTTGCTTACCACAAGAGCTGTAAACATACTTGCCATAATCCCTATAAACAGGGTTACGGCAAAACCCTGGATGGGGCCTGTGCCGAACTGAAAAAGAAAGGCTGCCGCCACCAGTGTGGTTACATTGGCGTCAAGTATGGTTGTCGTGGCTTTTTTATAGCCGGCATCAATTGCAACCCTGGGAGTTTTCCCCCCGGACAGTTCTTCTCTTATCCTTTCAAATATAAGCACGTTTGCATCCACAGCCATACCGGTTATAAGCACTATCCCCGCTATACCGGGAAGTGTAAGGGTAAATCCCAGCCCGGGAAGGGCCATCACTCCCAGGAGTATAAGTATGTTAAGAAGCAGGGCCAGGTCGGCAATTAGGCCGGCTGAGCGGTAATATATAACCATAAAGAGCAGGACAAGAATAAATCCCAGGGCCATTGCGGCCATACCCGCCCTTATGGAAGCGGCTCCCAGCGCCGGACCTATTGTCCTGTTCTCTATGATATCCACAGGAACAGGCAGGGCACCGGCTCTCAGGAGCATAG
>PWQF01000129.1 GCA_003556865.1 Elusimicrobiota bacterium
ATCTTTTCATACCCGGCCTGAATCTCTTTGACCTGCTCCATTACTCTGCTTGCCGTTTCAGGAGGCAGGCTGCCAAGCGCCTTAAAACGTTTCCGTAGGGTATCATTAAATACCGCCCGGCCTGTAAGGGACCCGAATAAGCCGCTGCTGTACTGCTCTGAAACGCTCATTGCCTCAAACCATATCTGGCTGGCAAGAAGGCGCTCATCATCATAATCCAGGCTCTCCATATAACTCAGATAAACCTGCTGCGATACCGAATCGGCTATGAGACCCTTAAGCATCTGCTTCATATCCGCATCAATATAATAAGATAAATCTTTAAGCATTATAAGTCTCTCTTTTAAAGAATCAGATAAAGCTGCTTCATCCCCGTCTATGGCTATCAGCCCGTCAATAACCACATCATAGCTTAGGTTTTTAAGTGACTCTGTAAGGGAAGGTTCTAAGAAGCGGCCCGCCATACCGTCATAAATTTCAATTATTCTTGAATCCTCACTCAGTCTCCGGGGAAAAGAGGGAAAAGAAATCCCGTCCGGTTCTATGGTTAATTCTTGCGCCGCAAATATGGAAAGCATCCGGTCGTATCTTATAAGGGGTTTGGCGCTGTGGGCCAGCAGGCCGTTAAGAAAATCGGTGAACGCGGCAAAAAATTCGCTTATTATAACCCGGAAAGCCGGGGCAAAGGGTATAATAAATCCCGGGACCAGGTATACGGGGAGAAGCGGTAAAAACTTTTTAATCTGATCAGATGCCGAATAACCTTTTATACCCCTGCGCCTGTAGTATATGCTGCGGCTGGTAGCATATAACACGTCAAACGAAATCATAACCATACCCGTAAGCATAACCGGAAAACTCATAACCGCAAGGTATCCGTATACAAAGCCTTCAATTAAGCCGAGAGCCGAAGCTGAAAATATTTCTTTAACTCCTACTTTCCCCCCCCTGAAAAGCTGCCCGGTAAGATCTGCCAAACCTTTCAGCAATCCTCCTGTTGCAAGATCAATTAAAGGAACATTAACCAGGGGCAGTAGGATCTGCTGTCTGAGACTTATATATTCCCGCACGATAAGGTCCAGGTTCCCGGTCCACCCTAAAACCCCTCCGGTAAAAGCCAGGATAATAGGCAGAAAAGCTGCCCGCCATTTTCCTGATACAAAAAAGCCCTTATTCTCCCTGCTTGTTATCACCCCTTCCCATAAGGACCTTATCTGGCTGAAATCTTCTTCCGGTATATCGTCTGCATGATAACCTCTTAAGAGATCCCGGTCCTCGTGCTCCACTATTTTTCTTATAACTTCCGGCCCGTAGGTTTCAGCAGCTGCCTTTAATATATTTAAATGAATATAAACGGTATTCTTTTCCGTACCGGAATGAGCCAGAACCCCGCCCCGGCTAAAGGGGTCATCATCTGAAAAGAGTATTACAAAACGCCGCCCCCCCAGGGTCTGCTGCCGGGAACTTTTTACGGCCTGGGCAAGAAGGGAAAGAGCCTCCCTTAAATCATCTGTTAAATAGCCTCCTTCCCTGTCCAGGTAGGCAGCCATATGGTTTGCCGCGGCCTTTGCGGAATATTCACTTTCAAAATCCAGTCCGTCCGTAAATATCTCTGCAATGTAACTGTTTGAGCCCCTAAAAATTTCTTCTAAGGCCCCGGCAGAAGAATAAATATCATCTATCCGGGCAGGGGAAACCCCGGCTGCCCGGCCCGATTTAACAGCCCTTGAAATTGAAAGGTCTACCTGATGGAGGGGGATATCAGATTTTTTAAGGCTTTTACCGGAGGTATTTATGGAGCGGGAAGAAGAAAGGAACCTGCTGACAGCTTTAGGAGAGGATTCAGTAAAATGGAAGGATACAGGAAAATTAAATTCATCTTCCAGGTCAAGTGCTTTATTCTGCAGAAAAGCCTTATACTGTTCATTCCTGCCCACATCCATAGCAAAACCTACTCCGCTTATAATCACCCCCTCAATATCGGAAGAGATTATGCTCTTTTCCCTTAGATTCCTTTCAACCGCAGCAGTCAGACGGGAATAATTATTTCTGTAGGAGCGAAGCTTATAAGCAACCTTATCCTCCAGCATATCCTCATTTTTCATACGGGTTCGGGCAGATTTACATTCTATTATATGGGCGTTGAGATATTTTTTGCCGTCAATAACCTCATAAGGATTGCGGGGGTCCTGGACTAAAACATCAAGCTCGGTTAAGTAACTCCCGTTCTCATCAAAAGCCTCTTCCCCGATCTGAAGTATCCTGTATCCCTCCTCAAAAAATTCCGCGGCGGTCTTGACCTCCAGCAGCATTCCCACATAGCGGGAATAGGCCAGCCCTTCAATTATCTTTTCAGATTCATCACCCTTATATTTTTGCAGAAGTTCGTTTATGTTTTCTCTTATCTTGGCCATATCCGGCAAGACCCTGCCGTCTTCACCAACAAGTATTGTGCCGTCCGGATTTAGGATGTAGGGTTTATCCAGAACCAGGGAATGAGAATCCACCTCCTCGTGATCAATAAACTTAAAACTGTATTTCCCGGGATATTTTTTAGATACAGAACCCATTTTTTTCTTTATTGCATTCCGTATTTCCCTGTATCCGCGGTAGTCAAATACAAGAATTATTTTTTCGGGATTGCCCAATTCGTTTTTCACCTTTTCCGATTCAAACTGCTTAACCTGCTCGTTTATATGTTTTTTAAAACGGCGGACACCCTCATTGATCTCCGAGCGGCGGTTAGGCGCCGGATGAAAATAGACCCTGTGAGTATGAACCGCCTTACGGCCGGAATCTGAATCAATTATACCGTCTACCCAGGTCATAGTTCCCTTAAGGTCTATATTTGCCTTATCGGCCCCCCTGCTTCCGGCAACCTCTTCCAGCACCTTGATTTTGGTCCATATCTCATCATAGGGGACATCCATAACTTCATCTGAAACAGCAGTGGAAAAATCCAGTTTCCCGCTGTATTCATCAACTATAGCCCTGACGGCTTTCATATATTCCGCCCCGCGGCCTACAACCCGCACCCCCCCGTCCATAAACTCTTCTCTCCCCAGTGAACTGTTTATAAGACTTCTTATCTGAACCTTAAGGGGATTGGGCCCGTCTATTCCCATATTTTCATAGTAAGGCCTTATAATAGCGGCCTGTATCCCCTCATAGTTTTCCCTGTGCTTATCTATGCCGGTTTCGGGAATCACTTTGCTTATAACCTCATGAAGTATTATTTCCGGCAGATAGGCTCTCATATGATCAGTTTGAAGAAACTGACGGGGAAGCGCTATTATACCTTTCTCATCCATAAGGGATATAATATAGTTTTCAGGGCCTTTTATGGTGTCGCGGGAAGGGTCAAAGAAAACCATTTCTGAAGAAACATTTTCCCTGTAAAAATTTAATTCTTCCAGGATCTCTTCTAAATATTTCTTCTCTTCAATTTCATCTTCTCCTGAAATATCCCCCAGCCTGAAATGAACAAGCCTCATCAAAAGATCAAGGCTCTCCTCTATATATTCTATCTCCTCATCAACCATAAGCCTGTTGATGGTAATAGCAAGCTCCCCTTTCTTTGCCATATCCAGAATATTACCTGCACCTATGGCTCCGGTTATCCGTGAGGTTAACTCTTCTGCCGAAAAAGGCTTATCCGGCCCGGCCCTCTTAAATAATACCGGCAGAGAAAGAAATATTCCTGAAGCTTTCTCTTTTAAATTATTTAAAGCCCTGTAAAGAAAATTTCCGGTTTCATTTGCAAGTGAACCTTTTTCCATAATATTAACCAGCCGGCTTTTAAAATTTTCATCAATTTGCCCGGCATTACTTATAAGATTAAGCTCAAATTCCGAAGCCTGTCTGAAAAATGATTCCGGGTCCTGAAGAAAAGCCTCTATATCAAATATCCTGTCATGCTCATTCTCAAAACGGCTGTTATGTATCCCCATTGCACCTGCCAGGGCAGACGGGTCATAAACTATCTGGTTTCCCTGGGCAGAAGTAAAATTAAGGCCCACATTTAAATTATCAACAACCCTTTTCAGCTCATCCCTATCTGCAGATTCAGGAATTTGTGTAAAGGGATATATCCCGGCGGCAACAGTTAAAATATCAGTAAGGAATTCAACTGAATCGGGAAATTTTAAGATTTTTTCTGCAAGGGCTTCAGCGCGCAGGGAAAGATACTTTTCCAAAGTCTCCTTATTTTCAATGGGAAATATTTCAGTCTGCCGGCCGTCATAGGTTATAAGAATCTGTTTAAATTCAGCTCCGCTGAAATTCAGAATAATGAACTTTAAATTTCCTGCCCGGAATACGGGAGAAGAGTTAAAAATAAAATTTTCATCCCTCTCCCTGCTCTGGACATATCTGTTTAGCAATTCAAAGATATAATTATCTGCAGGCATATCTGCCTCCAGGGCCCGGGAAACTGCTGCGGCAACACATCTTTTCTTTACCCATTCCTGGAGCGCGGGAACGGGAAAGGCCAGGGTATCAAGCAGGTAACCGTCGCCTGATACAACCGGCATCTCAGATTTATATCCCGAAAGTTCACCATAGGATAAGGTTTTCTGTCCCTGCATCAGCCTGTAATATCTGTTAACCTCTTCGGAACCGTGAGGGGAAAGTTCGGGGCTTATTACGATATACGGGATTTTTTCGGCGCGGAATTTACTTGTAATCCCCCGGGAATGAAACCCGCCGGTCACCAGGACCATAGATCCCTTATTTTTTTTGCTCCATGAGATGCCTTTACGGGCAAACGCAGCATCACGCATAACTGCAAGGCGGTAAAATTCCCCCATAATTGTCAGATGCGGGGAGAGGATTGATAGTTTCCGGTCAATCTCCCCTATTTCAGTATACCCCTTCTCTTTTAGGTAAAGAAAACTGTCTTTGAACCTGCCGGAATTTAAGGTAAACTCCCGGTACTCATCCCTGGGTATCTGGTTAAGGATAAAACGGTTCATTGAACTTAAATAATCCGACAGAAACAGAAAATCTTTTTCTTGCCGTCCTGAGCAGAGGCCCCGGCTTACCTCTTTAACTATACGGTTCTCCTGGCGGAGAAGGGCCCTGGGATTCAGTTTTTCCGAATCAGCCAAAAATCTTAAATACTCCTTAAGGCGCCGGTAACTG
>PWQF01000070.1 GCA_003556865.1 Elusimicrobiota bacterium
ATCGAAAGAGATGAACCCCGTTTTGCCGAAAAGGTAAGAGGTTTAATTTTCAGCTTTAATAATATTAAGGATATGGATGATGCCTCGGTCCAGACCCTTATACAGGAAATGGAAACTTCTGACCTCGGGGCAGCCATAAAGGGCGCTCCCGAGGAAGTAAAAAACAAGTTTATATCCAATATGAGTGAAGGAGCAGCCGCCCTCCTGAAAGAAGAAGTGGAGTTCGGTAAAAAACTTTCAGATGACCAGGTAAAGGAAAAGCAGAGGCAGATTGTTTCTAAGATAAAAGAGCTTCAGGCTTCCGGCGCAATTTCTCCTGTTTCAGGGTCCCAGAAAGAAGAGCTTTGGGAAGAAGAGCTTGGGGAGGATCAGAAAGAAGGGGTTCTGGAAGATATTATTAAAGCCGCCCAGCTGGCTTATGAGAAAAAAGAACAGCTGGAGGAGGAAGAGGCTTCTTCCTCCGGAACTGAAGAAGAAGCAGCCTTTGAGTATTATAAGGCAGGGCTGGAATATTATAAGCAGCAGGAATACGAAAAAGCCATTGAGCAGTTTAATAAATCTATATCCATTAACCCTTCCCTATGGCAGAGCTACCAGTATATAGGCTCCTGCTACCTTTCCCTTAACGATGAGGGCGGCGCAAAAACTGCTTATCAGAAAGCTCTGGAAATAAACCCTTCCAATCAGCAGCTGCGGCAGTGGGTAGAATCACATTAAGAGGTTTTATGAACTGCCGGAACTTGAAAAAAATAATTAGCTGTATTATTACTTAAAAATTGTTATGAATTCAGAAAGTAATAAAAAAAATAATTTCAGCGGTATTCCCGGCCCCCCGCCTCCTCCTTCAGGCCCCGGCGGCGGGCCCGACAGGTTTTCCCCTCCTCCTGTTCCGGATTTGAATCCGGATTCCAATTTTATGCCTCCCGCTCCTCCTGTAAATAATTCTCCGGAATTAAAAAGAAGGGATAATAAAAAAGAAAAAGAGATTGAAGAAGAAATTTCCCGCCTTGACAGGAGGATGGAAAAAGAGCGCCTGGAGCTTATGGAAAGGCTAAAGGAAAAAGAAGAAAAGAATCTCAGGCTGCAGGAAGAGTTTCTTCAGAAGGAAAAAGAAGAGGCCCGCAAAAAGCAGGAAGAGTTTGACCGGCTTAAAAAAGAGCTTCACCAGCAGTTCATAAATAAGGAAAAGGCTTTAAGAAAAGAGAGAGAAGACTGGAGAAAAGAACTGGATGAAATAAGAAAGGAAAATAAGAACCGTCTGGCCCTGGAACAGGCTCAGGAAAAAATCCGCAGGGAAGCTGAAAACCAGGCCAGGGAAGAGTTTCAGGGCAACCTGCGGGAGATGAAAAAAGAGCTTGAAAGGGCCCGGCGGCAGGCTTACGAGGAAAAGATAAAGCATAAGGAAGAGGAAAAAAATTCTATAAGGGTGGAACAGGCCCTGAAAGAGGTTCTGCAGTCAACTTCACTTTCCCAGAAAGCGGAAAAAGCGGAAAAAGAAAAGGAAAGCCTGCGGCAGGAACTACTGGAACTGGAAAAAGAGCTTTCCCGCCAGAAGATTAATCTGGCCCGCAAACTTCAGGAAAGCGAAAACCTGAGAGATAATCTCAGGCTTGACTTCAATAACAGGCTAAGGGAAAACAGAACAAAGCTCCAGGATAAGTTAAGCAGGCTGGGGGAAAGCAATTCCCAGTTAAATAACAAGCTCTGGCAGGCCCGGAACAAGTTTGAGAATAAAAAAGAACTGTGGGAGGAAAGAGTCCGGGAAAATATGCAGAAAAACGAAAAATTATCCCTGGAACATCAGGCTAAGGTCAGTCAGCTTAAAATGGAATATGAAAGCAGGCTGGGAGAGGCTCTTTCGGCAAAAGAAAAAGCAGAAGAAAGATTTGTAAGCTTAAAAGAAAAATATGATGAACAGAGACTGGAGCTGAATTCCAGAATCCGGGCCCTGGAAAAAGAAAAGGATATGCTCCAAAAAGAGCACGATATAAAAAGCTCTGCCGTTAAGGAAGATCTTAACCGGGCCATTAACCGGCTGGAGATAGAAAAAAACGCTGCCGCTGAAAAAATTAAAAGCCTGGAGAGAGAGGTTCAGCTTCAGGAAAACAGGTACAGTGAAAAAATAAACAGCCTGGAGTTAAATCATAGCCGTAAATTAAGCATGGCCCGGGAAAAATATGAGTCCCGCCTGGCGGGATATGAGCAGGAAATTGAAAAATTGAAATCTGTAATTAAAGACCGCCAAAAAGAGCTTTCTAGTGTAGAAGAGAGGAGCAGGCAGGAGATTGGGCAGAGCCGGAAGGCGCAGGAGGAGGCCGCTGTCAGGCTTGAGGAAGAGGAGAAGCGTTTTAATTATAAGCTCAGGCAGCTGGAAGATGAATATGAGAAAAAGGTTGATTCCCTGGAAAATGAAAAGAGGGGGCTGGAGAGCAGAAACCGGGAGCTTCAGGAAAAGAGAGATGAGCTTTTAAGCAGTTATAACCAGAAAACAGAGAGTCTTGAAAACCGGATCAGAAGCCTTGGAAAAGAAAAGGCTGAAATAGAAGAAGAGCTTTTAAATGCTGAAAATCAGCTGAAAAAATCAGAAACCATAAGCGAAGAAATAAGTTCCAGAAATGCCCTCCTCCAGAGCCGCTTGTCGGATATGAAGAAGGAAAATGACGAGCAAATCTACGGGTTAAGAAAAGAACTAAGAAAGCTGAGGCTGGAAAAACAGGAGAAGATAAGGGAGCTTGAAGAGGAAAGCTCCCGGGAAGCGGAGATTTATCAGAAACAGCTTCACAGTTCCCGCCGGGCGGCAGAGGATATGCGGAGGCAGAAAGAGAGCCAGATTGATTCTCTGACCAGGCAGTTTGAAAATTATAAGCAGAATTTCCAGTGGCTTAAAGAGGAATGGGGCCGGCAGAAAGAAGAGCTTAAAGAGAATTACCGGGAAAAAGAGAGCAGTTATAGAAGTGAGATAAAGGAGCTTCAGGCGGCCTTAAATGAAGCCAGGCAGCTTGAGGAGCTCAATACCACCCGCCTCCGGCAGGATATTGAAAATCTTAAACTCCGTCACCGGAGCCGGGTTTCGGCCCTGGAGGAGGAAGTTAAGAAATTAAGAGGGGAACTCGATAGGTTCAGGCAGCAAGAAGGGGCGGGACTGCTTGAGAAGAAAGAGCGGGTGGAAGATTTAAATGATAAGCTTCTTCAGCAGCAGGATAGTTACCGTAATAAGATAAAAGATATAGAGAAGGAGAAAGATATCCTGGAGGAGAAAGCAGAGCAGCTTTCCCGCAGGCTGGATAATTACCGCAGTGAAGCTGAAGAATTTAAGGAAAAATATGGCAGGGAAAAAGCTGAAAAAGAGCGCCTGGAGAAAAATTTAAGAGTTAAAGAGGAAAGCTTTAATAATGAGATAAAGAGTTTAAAAGATTATTACAGCAGGGTAAACCCTGAAAACTCCGCCGCTGAATTAGAAACTGTTGAGATCGGGAGGCTTAAAGAGCAAATAGAAAATTTAAAGGAAGAGAAAAAGCAAACCTGCAGGCAGCTGCAAAGCCGCAGAGAGGAAATTTCAGAAAAGCTTAAAGAAAAAAGCCTGGAAACTAAAGAGCTAAGGCGGGAACTGGAAAAGAGAGACCGGTTAATAGAAAATTTAAAAGAGTCAAATGGTTCGGAAAAACTTAAAGAAAATGCGGAATCCTACCGCGGGGAAATAGAAGAACTTAAAGAGGAGAACAGGGAAGTAAGCCAGCTTCTTAGCAGGTCAGAGAAAGAGATAAGCCAGCTGGAAGAGAAAAATAAAAATTTTACAGAAGAGATAAAAGACCGGGACCTGGCGCTTAAGGAACTGCAGAAAAAACTTCAGGAACAGAAAGAGCTTAAGGAGAGCAGTGTTTCTGATAAAGATAAAGAGATAATCCGCCTGAAAGAACAGAACCTGCAGCTCCATTCAAACCTTAAAAAGTCTGCTGAAAAGCTCAGAAAACTGGAAGAAGAGGTTCAAAAGGGCGGCGGAAATTCAGAAGAGAAAGCAAGGGAAATAGAAAGTTTAAAATCCGAGCTGGACTCCAGCCGGAAGATAATGGATGAGCTTAAGAAAGCTGTTGCTTCTGCCGGAGCCATAGGTCATAAGGAAGAAGAGATCCGGAGTATGAGGGCAAAAATAAAAGATCTGGAAAATAAACAGGCAATCTCCCCCGGCACGGGAGAAGATAAGATAAAAAAGTTAGAGGAAAAACTTAAAAAGAAATGGGCTGAAAGAGAAGAAAAGATAAAAGAGTTTGCTTTAAAGGCCAGGGAGAATAATAAGAGGCTTAAAGAAAAACTGGATATAGCTATAGAGGACCAGAAAAAGCTTTCCCGGCTGGCCCGGAAAGAGAAAGAGGAGAAGAATCAGATAAGTATAAAATATGCCCGGCTTTTAGAGGCCCTGGATAAAAAAAATAAGACCTTCCTGAAAAAAATAATCAATAAAATCAGAGGCGGCGATAAAGGGGTTATGCTGCTTTAATAAAATCTGATAATGATTGATGTTACAAAACTTAACGGAGAGACCATTATACTTAACGCTGAACTTATAGAGTCAGTGGAATCCCGTCCCGACACCCTTATCATCCTTACTACAGGGAATAAAATTATGGTAAAGGAAAAAGTGGATGAAATAATAGAGAAGGTTGAAGATTACAGAAGAAAAATACATATGCTTACCCTGGATAAACTGAGCCGGATTCTTAAAGAAGAGAGAGAGTAATAAATGGATCTTACAACAGTAATAGGTCTCTCCGGCGGTCTTATACTGGTTTTTACCGCGGTAGCCTTGAGGGGAGGAATGATCGGGCTGACCGGGTTCGTTGACCTCCCTTCGCTGATGATTACTTTCGGCGGAACTTTTGCCGCTATTTTAGTTAATTACCCCCTGGATAAGGTCTTAAAAGCTTTTCAGGTGGTAAAAAAAGTTTTTACCGAACAGCAGGAAGACCCCCATCTTTATATAGAGAAATTCCGTGGCCTTATAATAAAATCTTCCAAGCAGGGGATACTCTCCCTTCAGGATGATTTAAAAAATATGAAAAACGAGTTCTTAAAAAACGGGGTTAAAATGGTGGTGGACGGCCAGAGCCAGGAGCATATTGCCGAGGAGATGGAAACTGAGC
>PWQF01000313.1 GCA_003556865.1 Elusimicrobiota bacterium
ACCCCAACTTCATAGAGTATTTCTATGATGACTACACACCCGGAGTAACGCCGCTTGAGTCTACCCTTACAGGGCAGACCATAGCTCCCAGTGTATCGGTAATGGGAAACGAGGATAACGAGCCCGAGCTTGCCGAGTCGTTTGAACTGGGGTACCGCGGAAATTTCTCGGAGAGACTTGAACTTCTTTCCAACCTCTTTTTTATGAGGGTGGAGGATTTTACGGCTCTTGATATAGTCGGGTTCGGTCCCTGGTATACTCATCCTATGACAGGTGACATTATAATAAACCCGGCAACAGGTCAGCCTATCCCGTCCCATGTATATATTGAGCATACTAATACGGGAAAAGCCGAGGCGGTTGGAGCAGAGGTGGGAGTGCGTTACCAGATTAATGACTGGCTGGGAAGTTTTGCAAACTACACCTGGGTTAATTCGTACGAAACCGAAGCGGATATATCCGAGCGTCTTCTCTGCACTGCGACAAACAGGGCCAACGGCGGGCTTGAATTCTCTTTTGAGAATGGTTTTGACGCAAATGTTCTTGTTCATTATGCTGATATAACAAAATGGCCCACCGAGTGGAACGATGCCTGGGCAACTGCAGATGCCGGCGGCACTGCCGATGCCTATACACTTGTAAATTTAGGCCTGGGTTATACAATGCCCGTAGGGGATAATTCCCTGAGGCTTTCCGTCTTTGCATTTAATGTTTTTGACGAAGAGCACTCACAGTATCCGATAGAGAGCGCGCCTCTTACCAGAAAAATCACTGCTACGGCCAGCCTTAGTTTCTAAGGCCTGAATGTTTAGGGCGGGGACCTGCTGATAAGGCCGGTCCCCGCTCTTTCATTTTACTCCCCTTTTTAAATTAATAACAAATTATCAAGGCAGCTTTAAATGGCCCCTCCCCTTTTTAATGACAGCTTTATTTTAATAAACAGTTCTCCCAACCTAAAAGAAGCTGTGGAATCGTTTATGAAAGAAGATATCATAGGGGTTGATACCGAGTCGGACAGTATGCATTCCTACCGGGAAAAAACCTGCCTCATACAGATCAGTACTTCCGGGAGGGATTATATAATAGATCCTCTTTCCATAGGAGATATATCCTGCCTTGGCAAACTCTTTAAATCCGAAAGGACGGAAAAGGTTTTTCACGCGGGGGAATATGACATTTTATGCCTGCACCGTGATTACAGTTTCTCTTTCAATAATCTTTTTGATACCATGATAGCGGCCAAAATACTGAAGGTTAAAAAAATAGGACTCTCAAATATTTTAAAAAATGAATTTAATGTTACACTTAAGAAAAAATACCAGAAAGCAGACTGGAGCCGCAGGCCACTACCGGAGGATATGCTTAATTATGCCCGCACGGATACCCGGTTTTTAATCCGGCTGCGCCACAGGTATAAAAAAGAACTTGTATCACGGGGTCTATTTCCCCTTGCCGCGGAGGATTTCCGTACACTTTCACGACCCCTCCCATTTAATCCTCTCAGCCTGGAAAATTCTTTCCACCGGGCAAAGAGAAAAGCTTCTCTTAACAGCAGGCAGAAGGGAATCCTCTGGAACCTTTTTCTTTTCAGGGATAAGGTGGCAAAAAAAAAGGACCGGCCCCACTTCAAGGTTTTTCCCGCTTCCCTTCTTTTAAATATGGCAGTTCTTATGCCCCGGGATAAAAAGAGGCTTAAAACCCTTAAATCAATGAGTAATTATAATATGAAAAAATATTCCGATACCTTTCTTAAGATAATAAATAAAAAGGGAGATTTAAGATACCCTAAAGAAAAAATAAGAAAATCAAAATCAGCGGATTACCGCCTGAAAATTGAGAAACTGAAAAAATGGAGGAGCAGCGAAGCTGCTGAAAGTTCCACGGCTTCAGAAGTTATTCTGCCCCGGCCGTTAATGGAAGAGATTGCAGAAAAATGGGCCGGGGGACGGAAAGAACTGAAAGATATAATGCTCCCCCGCTATCCCTTCAGGTTTAGTGCATACGGTGAAAAAATAAAAAAGATTCTCTCCCGGGCCTGCACTTAATTTCTTCTTTCCGGTAATTAAAAGAAAAAAAATTGACAAACTGTAATTTTAAAATAAAATATGACTGACCGGTCAGTCAGTGAGGATGATATTATAAATAAAAAGAAAAAAATAATTAAGGCGGCCCGTAAGGTTTTTGCCCAAAACGGGTTTCACGGTTCAAGTGTAGAGGAGATAGCCCGTGCAGCGGGTGTGGCAAAAGGTTCCCTTTATCTTTATTTCGAAAACAAGCAGCAGCTTTTTATCCAGGTGCTGCTTGATATATTGAACCGGACTGACCGGATTATAGGAAAGGCCGAAAAAATTAAAGGGGGGCTGTGGAAAAAAATTAAATATATATCTGAAAACGGTCTGGAATATTTTATGGATAATAAAGAATCATTTTTAATAATGCGAAGGGATGCACAGCTTAATTATACATCCGGTATAAAAGAATCCGGGGTAATTAAGGAAATTATAAATAAGCGGGTGCACAGGCTGACTTCTCTTTTCAGGGAGGGAGCAAAAAGAGGCGAGACCGGGTCTGATTTTACACCCCGCCAGAGCGCTCTTTTTTTTCTTAATTTAATGGACGGAATGGTTTTAAGGATAATGGAGGGCTGGGAGGAGTATCCGGGAAAAAGCAGTGAAACGATGCTTAAGTTTTTTAAAAAGGGGCTTTTAGAGTAATGAGAAAAATTTTATTTTTGGTTTCCGTATCTCTTTTTTTTAAGTTTCCTCTTTATTCATCTTCCCTTGAGCTGGAAGATTTTATAACTTCCGCGCTGGAAAACAATTTTTCTTTGCGCCGGGCAGAAGAAAGAGTCCGGGCCGCCGCAGGGGCCAGGTCGGAGGCCCGGGGAAGATTTTTTCCTTCTTTTTCGGCATCTTTCCAGGGCAGATATACCGATACCGTGCCCGAGATGGATTTTGTTATGCCCGTGGCGGTTGATCCCGGCACCGGGCAATTTATATTTAAGGAATCCACCGTTGAAATGGGGCAGGAAGAGAGCTACAGCGCCCGGCTGCAGCTGCGCCAGCCACTTTTAACCTTCGGCCGTATAAGCGGAGGGTCTGCTCTCGCCGGGTTTGCTCATCAGATAGAGGAGCTGAATTATCAGGGGCGGAAAGATAAACTTAAAGGAGAAGTCAAGAAAAATTTTTACGCCTTTCTGCTGGCCAGGGAGATGGCGGAGATAGCCCAAAAACAGAAGAGTCTTATGCAGGAGAACCTTAAAACCACCCGGGCCCTATTCAAAGCCGGCAGGGTTTCAAACCTGGATGTAAACCGGGTCCGCTCTCACCTTTTAATAGCCGAAGACGGCCTTGAAGAGGCTCTTAATGGCTTAAGGGATGCACGGGAATCCTTATTCAATATATCCGTTATAGAAGACAGAGGCCGGGAAATCAGGGGGGAGCTGGAATACAGGGAGTTTAATATCTCCCTGGAAGATATAATGGAGCAGGCCCTGCGGGAACGCAAGGAACCGGAGATGGCGGAACTCAATGTCAGGATAGCCCGAAGAGAGCAAAAAATGGAGCTGGCGCGGAACCTTCCCCGGGTATACGGGTTTGCCTCCTATAATTTTGACCGGCCCGACCAGGCGTTGCGCGATGAATGGGGCAGGTCCTGGGTGGTGGGGGGGATGATAGAGATTGATATTCCGCTTCTTTCGGTTCCGGGCCAGATGAAAAAGGTAAAAGCCCGCCTGAATAAAGCCGAGGCCGGCAAAAAAGATATCAGCCGGGGGGTAGAACTGCAGGTATCCGTCAGCCACAGGTATGTTTCCCGCCTGGAAAAAAGGGTCTCCCTTATGGAGGAAAATCTGCAGATTACCTCTGAAAGCCTTAATACCGCCAGGCGGCAGTACGAGGGGGGCCGGATTAGCAATATAGAATTAAACCAGGCAATACTTGACTACACCTCGGCCCGGCGCGAGCATGCTTCCGCGCTCCACGATTTTCTGGCCGGTTTGGAGGATTTAAAACTTGCTGCGGGAGGAAGATTACCGTAAAGATATAAGGAGATTAAGATATATATGGTGAAGAAAATAATTAAAACAGTTCTGGTCCTGCTGGCTGCCCTTGTTGCTTTTCAGCTGGTAAGGGTGCAGCTGAGGGAAGAGCCGGAGACCCCCGCCCACGAGGGGTTAAGCAGGGTCCGTCTGCAGGAAATAGAATATAGGACCGTGACCCGGACCCATTCCTATACGGGACGCCTGAAGGGAATAAGGGAGGCAATGCTCTTTCCTTCGGTTCCGGGCGTAGTAAGGGAAAAACTTGTCCGCCCGGGAACTTTTGTGGAGGAAGAGGAAGGTGTTCTTCTTGTTGACCGGTTCGAAGAAGGGGCGGAGTTTGAATATTCACGGGTAAGGTCTCCCATAGGGGGAAGGGTTATGGAAATTATACCGGGCATAGGCGAGAGGGTAGGGCCGCAAAACCCGGTGGCAACTGTTGCCGATACAACTGTAATGGAGTCTACTCTTCATATACCCGAGGAGGAAGCGGTTCTGGTAAAAGAGGGGCAGCGTGCCTATGTGAGGGTAAAGGCCCTGGGTGATATGGTTTTTGCAGCTGAAGTATATGAAGTTGAACCTGCCCTGGACAGGGAGACGATGAGGAGAAAGGTTAAGATACGCATGGAAAACCCCGACCGGAAACTGAGGCCGTCAATGCTCTGCTCGGTAGAGCTGGAGGTAAAAGAAGTAAAAGAGGCAAAAGGCGTGCCTCTCAACTCTGTAATTGAAAGAGAAGGAGCGGAAGGCATATTTATAATCGACCCCGACAACTATGCACGCTGGAGGCCGGTAAAGGTGAAGCTTCGCGGGGACAGGTATGCGGCGGTAGAGGGAGAGTTTGAAGCCGGGGAGAGGGTTGCCTTTGACGGCCACTACGGGCTGGTCCCGGACCGGGCGGTGGAAATAATTGACTGATAAAACTGCTAAATGAAATTACCAGACTTTTCAGTAAGAAAACCGGTCACCATAACCATGTTCATCCTTATAGTGGTGGTCCTGGGAATTATCTCCCTTACCCGTATG
>PWQF01000217.1 GCA_003556865.1 Elusimicrobiota bacterium
CATCTTATGACCAGTTCCCCCTTGACAGGGTAGAGCTGCAGATAAAAAACCTCCATAATGATCCCCCCACCTACCGCCGCCAGGATCCGGCCGGCTGGTCTACCACAGAGCAGTGGGTGGTGGCCCAGGGGACTGTTTCCTGGACCTTTGACACCAGCGCCATAAGCTGGAGCCCGGGCGAGTCAGAGCCGGGAGAGCCGGGTTATGAATTAAGAGCCAGGGCTTATGATATGGCCGGGAACACCTCAACTCTCTACCAGGCTTCGTTTATATTTGATAACCAGGAGCCCTACGCCATAATAACTGAGCCCAGCGACTATTATATGAGCGACGAGGAGTTGAGTTTTATAGGCATTATAGGTTCCGCCTATGATAACATATCCGGAGTCCAGGACGGAGTTGTGGCCAATACCATACAGGACCTGAGCACAGGTTTATACTGGGACGGGGGAGGCTGGACAGAGGATGAGGTGCCCCTGGACACCGTAGCTCTCTGGGAGTATAATTACCCTCTGCCTCCGTGGGAATCTGCAACAAAATATCTGATAAAAGCGTGGGTAACGGAAGATAATGCCGTTCCGCCCAATTTTCAGAGCACGCCTGATGAGTTTGAGGTGATAGTGGATTCTGTCCCCCCTGTTTCCCAGGTGGAGACCCCGTTTGAGGGAGAGAATGTAAGGTCTCTTACGGAGATAAGCGGAACAGCCTGGGATGACTGGTGCTCTGTAAATGATGACTGGCCCTCTTTCCCACTTGAACTTCAGGTAACAGCCCTGCAAAACCCGGCTGCAGGCTGGACTGATGAAGAGTACTGGACAGGCACCCAGTGGTCCACTGCAGCTTCGGTGGTATATCCCCAGGTTTATGTAACCACCTGGACATATTCTTTCGGGGCGGATATGGAAGCCGGGCGCAGGTACAGGATTAGGTCTGTCATAGAAGACCACGTTCAAAAACAGCAGGATATAGTTCCCGTAGAGTTTCTTTTTGACGATGTTGCTCCCCAGGCGGAGCTTTCCTATCCTCAGGGCAACTTAAATTATGCCCCTGAGCAAATAACCGGCAGCGCAGTTGATTACCCCGTAAGCCCCAGGGAGAATTCAGGGGTGGAGCTGGTCCAGCTTAAGGTAGAGGATATGACCGCCTCGCCCCGTCTCTTTTTTAACGGCCAGCAGTGGACGGAAAACGAACAGTGGTTTGATATTCAGTCCACCGGGTTCTCTTTTTCTCTGCCCTCTCCCACCCAGACTTGGAGCGACGGGCATCAGTACAGGATAAGGACAAGGGCATACGACGAAGCAGGCAACCTCTCGGAGAGCGAGGATGATTTTATAATTTTCCGCTATGATATAACTGATCCCCAAACCTCTGTTTCCGAACCTTCTGATTATTATTATCCTGAAGGGGAGCCTCAGCAGCTTTCCGGTACCGCTTCGGATACTATGCCCGGTTCCGGAATTGATCCTTCAGGGGTATATGTAAGGATTCAGAACCCTGAAGGGTTACAGTATAACCCTGCATATGAAGATTTCTGGCGTGACCCTGATACTTACGGCCAGCAGTGGATTAATGCCGGTTTTTCAGGTGGGGTCTGGGCATATGATATTCCTCACTCTTCGTGGCCGTGGTCGGACGGGGAGAAATATAGTATCTGGTCGGGAGCATACGATAATGCCGGAAACTGGAGCATATCTTCTTCGTCTGCGGTATTTATATACGATACTTCCCCGCCGGAAGCGGAAGTTCTTTTCCCCCAGGAAGGAGAAGCTTATAATGATCCCGGTATGCTTGTTGAGGTGACTGCCCGGGATCAGCTTCCCGGAACTGTTGATAATGTGCAGGTAGCTGTTCTTAGAGAAGATAACCGCTACTGGGTAGGCGCGGAGGACGGCTGGATTCCCGCTGCCGATATCCAGCCGGATCAGGAATGGAACCAGATGGAGTTTGAAGGCAGCTGGATAAGCGGAAGCCACTATATCTCTACCTGGAGCTGGATAGGGGAAGGCCAGTTTTCCTGGGCTGACGGGGTGGAATATACGGTAACCAGCAGGGCCGTAGATGAGGCAGGCAACATATCTCCCGTATCCGAGGGGCACAGTTTTATAACCGACTATTCGCCTCCTTCCTCCTCAATTATATATCCCCATGACGGGACTTATTATTCCAGCCTTACGGTTTTAGAGGGTACGGCTCTGGATGAGCCCGATGACGGCACACCTTCGGGAATAGACAGGGTGCGTATAAGAATAACCGATACAGATGCCGATCCCCTTCAGTACTGGGGAGGACCCACCGACCGGTGGGGGAGCGTTGAAAACTGGATTACCGTGGATTATGACCAGCAGAGCGGGCAGTGGAGTTATACCGATAGCCGTATAGAAAATGACCACCCCTGGAGTTCCGGCAACAGGTATGAAATTACGGTTTACGCCCAGGATAGAGCCGGTAATGTTGAAGACAGGGAAAAAGAAGAAAATACAACTCTATTTTATTTTGATAATATCTCGCCCCAGTCTCATATAGAGTGGCCGGAAGAGGAGAGTTATTCCTACCTTGAGTTTTTAGAGGGTGCCGCATCCGATGAGGCATCCGGAATTGATCCTGCCGGGGTTGACTTCGTGGAGCTTAGAATAAAAGACAGCGACGGATTTACTCTTGATTTAAGCGACCCTGATTATCCCCAGTGGACTTTTGAGGAAGTCTGGAATTTGGCGCAGGGAACAACCCAATGGTATATCTCCCTTGAAGGGGTTGCATTTAACTCCGGGACAGAGTATACGGTTAATTCCAGGTCTTATGACAGGGTTTCCCATCCGGGGCCGAATATTGAAATAGATTATTCAACTGTAACATTTATTTTTGACAATATTGCCCCGGAAACTGAAATCAGCCAGCCTTCCCATAACCAGTGGCTTAGTAATATAAGTTCTGTTGAGGGGACTTCAACCGATGAAACCACCGGTGTGTCCCGGGTAGATGTTAAGATACTTTCCCTTATAGGGCCTCATCAGGATAAAACCTGGGATGAGGCATCTTCAACCTGGACAGCTTCAGAATCCTGGAATGCATATACTTCCGGCCAGCTACCTTCTGCCGGCGGCGCCGTGCCCCAATGGGAGTGGGCAACAGCTTCCGGCACCTCGCCATTCCGCAGCGGCGACAGGTATGAAATCTTTGTCCGGGGAGAAGACAGGACAACTTATAATCCCAATATAGAAGTTCCGGAAGAAACCGGCACCCGCTTTTATTTTGATAATATAGCCCCGGTTTCACTTACTACCTTTCCATCTATGGGAACCGGTTACGGATACCTTGAAACAATATCCGGCACCGCCACGGACGAACATAGCGGAATATTTCCCGCCGGGATTGCTTCCGACGGGGTGGAGATAGCCGTTCAGCAGAGTCCGCCCGGGGGTTTCTGGTGGGACTGGGAAGAAGGAACTTTTATTTCCGATATGGCTGATTATACCTATGCTTCATACAGTGAAGGCAGCTGGAGCGCGGATGTTTCCACAATATCATGGGTTTCCGGAACAGAATACAGGGTCAGGTCCCGCTCCAGGGACAGGGCGCAGCCTTCCAATATAGAAACAGATTTAACCGATATTGATTTTTTCATGGATACCGTTCCGCCGGAATCTGAATTTACCCGGCCTCTTGACGGAGCCTCTTATAATGATGCTGATAATGTTCTTCAGCGCCTTGAAGGTGTTGCCTCCGATGATGCCAGCGGGGTAAAAGAGGTGGAGGTTGCCATACAGTGGGTTGAAGAGGGGCTTTACAGGACAGTAGACGGCCGCTGGGAAAGTTCGGCCGAACCCATATGGCTGCCGGCCCAGGGCACAGCAGAATGGCATTATGATAATATTCCTGAATGGCAGTCGGCCCAGACATACAGGGCGTATGTAAAGGCCTATGATAATACCGATGTTCCCGGGCCCAATGTTGAAGAGGCCCATTATGTTCAGTTTACCGTTGATGTCGAAGCTCCTGAAACTGAGGTAACTTTTCCCCTGGATAATGAGTTTATCTCATATGCGGATGCCATAGAAGGCACGGCCCGGGATGATTTCAGCGGGGTGGAGGAATTATCCCTTCGAATATATGACCAGACCCGCAACAGGTATTGGGCCGGGGCATGGCAGACCTCAGAAGCCTGGGAGCCTGTAGATATAGATTCGGAACCGGGGGAAATAGACCTTAAGAACTGGACCTATTTCATAGATAATGACCGCTGGACCTCGGGGCATACGTATAAGTTAAATACCAGGGGTAAAGACTATGCAGGAAATATTCAGGTTGAATACTCAACCTTTACATTTTATTATGATCCCGAGCCTCCGGAAACTTATTCCCTTTCACCGCAGGAAGACCAGTTTTACAGTTCTCTTACCCAGCTGCGGGGAACAGCTGCAGATATGCCCCAGGGCGTTCATCCAAACACCGGATTTGAATATGTGAGCGCGGGGATAGATAATGTTGAGATAAGGCTTGTTGACCTGACCTCAGAGCCTCAGAGGGCCTGGACCGGTATTGGATGGTCAACCACAACTTTTGAATATATAGCGGTAAGCGGTACGGAAAACTGGACCTATTCTTTTAATGACAATAACTGGACTTCAGGTCACCGGTACAGGCTTAATACCCGGGGACATGATAATATCGGCAACACCCAGGTTGAAGTATCCACAACGGTTTTTTACATAGATGCCACCGAACCTGTAAGCAGCCCTGCCGCCCCCTGGGCAGCAGTATTTAATGATATTCCCGAATTGAGGGGAACAGCCTGGAACGAGCCTGCTGCTCCGCTTCATTCCTCAGACCTGGAAGCAGTTGAAATACAGCTTACGGACAGGACCGATACCGGCAACCTTAAATATTTTACAGGAGACTTTGAGGGAGTTATATGGTCAACCGTTCCCGTATGGATAGAGTCGGACGGACTTTCATTATGGAATTTTGAAATTGAGGCCCAGGAGGCC
>PWQF01000177.1 GCA_003556865.1 Elusimicrobiota bacterium
AAGGGGTTGTGGTCGCCACCGGAGCAAAGACCGAAATCGGCCGGATCAGCACCATGATAGAGGATGTCGATGCGCTGATGACCCCGCTGCTGCTGCAGATGAAGAAATAATACATTACCTGAAACATAATGCCCGGGCTTTAATTTTTTCAGCTTCACCTACACCTTCAAATGTGGCTTCGGTGCTTGCTGTACTTAATATAATAGAAAAATCTACCGAAAAGAAAGATTCTTTATGGAAAAATACAAAAAAACTTAGAAAAGGTTTCCGAGAAATGGGTTTTGATACAGGAGAAAGTGTGACTCCCATAATACCTCTTATTATAGGGGACAGCATTAAGGCATTTAAGATGTGGCGTCTTCTTTTTGACCGGGGGGTATTTACAACTCCGGTAACTGCACCCGCTGTCCCTGAAAATCGTTCTCTTATAAGAGTATCGGTTATGGCTACTTTTGCCCAGAGACATATAGACAGAGCCTTGGAGGTATTTAATGAGTGCGGAAAAATGCTGGGTATCATTCCGGGTCGACCGGAAGACGGAAAGGAAAAGTCTGAGACTATGAAAAAGCGCATGAGAAACTGGATGAAGCATCTGTGGAGACTTAACTAAATGATTGAGGATAAAGAAAATATAGAAATAAAAGAAGTTAAAAATAAAAAAGATTTAAAAAAATTCCTTAATTTTCCAGAAAAAATATATAAGAATAATCCTTGTTGGGTTCCTAAACTTGATTTAGAAATAAAGCATCTTATCTCAGAGAAAAACCCTTTTTACAGGCATGCCTGTAAAAAGCTTTTTATAGCGCAAAAAAAAGGAAATACTGTAGGAAGAATTGCTGTAATTGTTGATGATAATTATATTGATTTTCAAAAAGAAAAAGCAGGTTTTTTTGGTTTTTTTGAGACTGAAAATAATATCGCAACGGCATCAAGTCTTTTAAAAAAATGCGAAACTTTTTTACGGGAAAGAGGTATGCAAAGAATAATTGGCCCTATGAATCCTTCTTCAAACGATGAGATAGGTTTTCTTTTAGAGGGCTATGAAATGCCTCCTCGTATAATGATGCCTTACAATCCCCCATATTACCACCGTATTATGGAAAATTGTTCTTATCGCAAGGCAAAGGATCTTCTTGCTTTTAATATGAATATTTCAGAAAATCCTGTGCTTCGTCTAGAGAGGTTTGTTAAAAAAATAAAAAAAAGGAATCCTGGTTTAAGCTGCAGACCTATAAATATGAAGAAATTTAAACCGGAAGTTGGGCTGATAAAAGAAATTTATAACAGTGGGTGGGAAAGAAACTGGGGCTTTGTGCCTTGGACAGATGAGGAAATTTCAGATCTGGCCAAAAATCTTAAATCTCTGGTGATAGATGAACTTGTGCAGATAGCTTTCGTCAATAATGACCCTGCGGGCTTTCTTCTTGCTCTTCCCGATTATAATGAGGTGATAAAAAAAATTGGCAGAAAACTTCTACCTTTAGGTTGGTTTAAGTTTATTTTAAATAAAAATAAAATTAAGAATCTGAGGCTAATGGCAATGGGAGTTAAAAGAAAATACCATGGAAGCGGCGCGGCGGCTTTTATGTATTATAATTCTCTTCTTGCCTCCCTTAAAAGAAATTATAGGGAGTGTGAGTTTTCATGGATACTTGAAGACAATGAGGAAACTAAAAAAATTGCTAGAATGATGGGGGGAAAAATATATAAAAAATACAGAGTTTATAAAAGAAATTTGACATAACAATTTTAAATTTTTAAACTTACTACTCAGGTGGGGATTGGAGTATTAAATGACTAAAAAAAAGGATAAGGAAAAAAATAAAAAAAATCACGATGACGAGCAAATTAATAAGCTCCAGGAAGACCTTAAAAAAAGCAGGGAAGAGGCCGCCAGTTACCTAAATCAGATAAAAAGGCTGAAAGCTGATTTTGAAAATTATAAAAAACGTATTAATAAGGAAAGCAAAAACAGCTTTAAGTCCGGTGAAAAGGAACTGGCCAGGGGGTTAGTGTATATTCTTGATAACCTTGAAAGAGCCTTAAATAGCAAAGAAATAGACAGTGAAGGTATAGAAATTATAAATAGAGAGTTTTATAACATTTTAAAGGCCAGGGGGTTAAGGAAAATGAATAGTTTAGGTGCAGATTTTGACCCCCATTGCCACCATGCCCTGAGCTTCATAGTTTCAGAAGATGATAAGTCGGGAAAAGTGGTTGATGTGATTCAGCCAGGGTATTATTGGGAAAATGAAGTTTTGAGACCGGCCCAGGTTGTGGTGGGAAAAGCTGAAGAACAAGAAGAATAATACAAATAAAGAGGAGGTATATTAAAATGACTATTATAGGTATAGACTTGGGAACAACAAATTCCTGTATGGCGGCAATGGAGGGAGGGAGCCCTACCATAATACCCAATGCCGAGGGAAATAGAACTACTCCTTCTGTAGTGGCGTTTACGGAAAAAGGAGAAGAGCTGGTAGGTCAGGTGGCAAAAAGACAGGCTATTACTAATTCTATGAATACTGTTTTTTCGGTAAAAAGGTTTATGGGTAGAAAACT
Organism: Elusimicrobiota bacterium; assembly: GCA_003556865.1. The sequence continues at coordinate 2,563 of PWQF01000177.1, forward strand.
TAAATCTGATGCCATACAGGAAGATAAAAAACATATTCCCTATGAATTGAATTCTGACTCCAGCGGAGATGTAAGGATAAAGATAAGAGGTCGGGGATATTCTCCTCCGGAAATATCCGCTAAGATTTTACGGAAACTTCGCAGCGATGCCGAGGCCTATCTTAATACAAAAGTTAAAGAGGCGGTAATAACTGTCCCAGCATATTTTAATGACTCCCAGCGTAAAGCCACAAAGCAGGCGGGAAAGATTGCCGGACTGGAAGTAAAGAGAATAATTAATGAACCTACCGCTGCCGCTCTTTCTTATGGGCTTCAAAAGAAAAAAGATGTTAAGGTTGCGGTATACGACCTGGGTGGAGGGACTTTTGATATTTCAATTCTCCAGGGAGGAGCGGAAGAAGATACAAATGTGATAGAAGTTCTTTCCACTAACGGTGACACCCATTTGGGTGGTGATGATTTTGATCAAAAAATAATTAAGTGGTTAGTTGATGAATTTAAAAAAGATCAGGGGGTAGATATTTCCAGTGATAAGCAGGCTCTGCAAAGGCTTAAGGAGGCCGCAGAAAAAGCTAAGTGTGAACTTTCTTCTGCAACTACAACAGAAATAAATCTTCCTTACATAACTGCAGATGCCAGTGGGCCCAAGCACTTGAGCATAAAGCTTTCAAGGGCAAAGCTTGATGACCTTGTAGGTGAACTGGTGGAGAGAACAGAGAGTCCATGCAGAAAGGCTTTGAGCGATGCTGGTCTTAAAGCTTCAGACATAGATGAAGTTGTACTGGTGGGAGGGCAGACAAGAATGCCCCTTGTACAGGAAAAGGTAAAGAAAATTTTTGGTCGGGAACCTCACGGCGGAATTAATCCGGATGAAGTTGTGGCTCTGGGAGCGGCCATTCAGGCAGGTGTTATAGGCGGTGATGTTAAAGATGTTCTTCTCTTAGATGTTACTCCTTTAACTCTTGGCATAGAAACACTGGGTGGTGTGATGACGCCTCTTATAGAAAGAAACACAACTGTGCCTACAAAAAAGACTAAAACCTTTTCAACAGCTGATGATAATCAGCCGGCAGTTACGGTTCATGTTCTACAGGGGGAGAGAAAGTTTGCCAAAGATAATAAATCATTAGGCAAATTTGAGCTTACGGGTATACCTCCGGCTCCCCGGGGAGTTCCTCAGATAGAAGTCACTTTTGATATAGATGCGGATGGGATAATGCACGTTTCTGCCAAAGATAAGGGAACAGGAAAAGAGCAGTCCATAACCATAAAGTCGGCCAGTGGTCTTTCAGATGAAGAGGTAGACAACCTGGTTAAGGAAGCTAAAGAGCATGAAGAAGAAGATAAAAAGAGAGCCCACCTAGTTGAAGCCAGGAATAAGCTTGAGTCTACTGTGTATTCAGTAGAAAAATCACTTAAAGAACATGGTGATAAACTGGACTCTTCTACAAAAAAAGAAATAGAGGAAGCCCTTTCTAAAGCTCGAAAAAATGTAGAGTCTGATAATGCAGAGGAAATAGAAAAGGCTTCAGAAGAACTTCAGAATACTTCGCAAAAAATGGCCCAGCATATTTACAAAAACACTCAAGAACCGGGTCAGGCAGCAGGTGAAAAAGCTCAAAGTGGTCCGACTTCTGAAGAAAACCAGTCACCCCAGGAAGAAGAGGTGGTTGATGCTGATTTTGAGGTAGATGAAGACGAAAATTCCGGTGACGGAAAAAAATAGTTGCTAAGGTTTTAATTGTCTTCGGAAGATTATTACAGCATTCTAGGTGTACCTAAAGGGGCTTCACAGGAAGAAATAAAAAAGGCCTACCGCAAAAAGGCACTTAAGTATCACCCGGACAGAAATAAGGGAGACAAGGCTTCACAGGAAAAATTCAAAGAAATCAATGAAGCCTATGAAGTTTTGGGTGATTCTGAGAAAAGGAAAAAGTACGACCGTTTCGGCAAGGCGGGAGTAGATAGCGACTTTGCCGGGGCTGGGGGAAGAGGAAACTTTGATTCCAGTGGGTTTGAGGATATTTTTAGCCAAGTTTTTGGGGGCGGGTTTGGTGGCTTTTCAACTGGAGGTCAAGGTTCAGCTTCAGCAAAAAGAGTTTATCGCGGCTCCTCGCTTAAGCTTCAACAAACTATAAGCTTAAAAGAGGCAGCTGAAGGAAAAACACTTAAGTTAAAGGTTCTCCGACAGGATCCCTGCACGGAATGCGGGGGCTCTGGGGGTGATACTGGAATCTGCCCTGGATGTAGCGGGAGGGGACAGGTTTCTTCAGGTGGGGGGTTTTTCAGCATTAGTCGGACCTGTCCTACCTGTGCCGGAG
>PWQF01000048.1 GCA_003556865.1 Elusimicrobiota bacterium
ATATCCCGTATTGCCGAAATTTTATTTAAAACCCCTCCCGTAATCCAGACCCGGCGGCTCCAGATTCCTGTGGGAAAAAGTTTTTTAAGTAGAATTAAATATTCCGGAGCTCTTCTGCATGTGGCCAATTCCGAAACTGTTAAAGAGGCCCTTATTGAATCAGGCCTCCCTCCGGAAAAAATTACAGTTGTGCCCAGCGGAATTGAGCTGGATGTTATTGACAGTGCTCCCGCTGGCGGTGATATACTTGAAAGATATGATATAAATCCCTCTCTGCCGGTTGTAGGCAATGTGGGAGCCTTAAGTTCCCAGAAGGACCAGGAAACTTTTATTCTGGCGGCAGCGCAGGTCCTTAAAAAAGAAAAAGATGTTGAATTTGTTATAGCCGGGGAAGGAAAACTGAGAGGAAAACTTGAAAAACTGTCCCGCAGGCTGGGCATAAGCTCCAGGGTGCATCTTATAGGGTTTGTGGATGATATTTACTCTCTTTTTAAGAGTTTTAACCTTTATGTTAATACCTCTCTTTACGAAGGGCTTTGCGGCACAATACTTCAGGCTATGGCCTGCCGGGTGCCCGTCATTTCCTCTGATGTCAGAGGCAGCCGCCAGATCCTTAAGGACGGGGAAACCTGCCGGTTGGTTGATACGGGAGATGTAAAAGAGTTCAGCCGGCAGATAATAAATATCTTAAACTCTAAATATAATATTTCCGGGATGGTTCGAACGGCCCGCAGGGAATCTGAAAAGTATGATTTTTCTCTTACTACAAAAAAAATGATACGGGTATATAAGAATATATTAAAAAAAAATGTTAATTAAGATGAGGCCGTTAACGTTTCCGGCCTGAAAATAGACCAGTTATAAGGGGTCTTAAAAATTTACGCATCCTGTACCTTAACTTAGGTTTTCTCCTGAATTTTGAGCTTAAATATTTACTGCTGTCTGCCGAACGCATGGCTCTGTTCCATTGACCGTATTTGTAGGTTAAATACTCTTTTGGGGGGAACATGCAGGTATAGGTATGTCCTCTTAATTCAATAGTACCCACTCTTTTAAAAAATTTATCAGGAAGCTGGACGGGCTTTTTTCTGCGCCGGTATCTCATATTTCCCTTTTTTCTCCAGCCCAGGAGCTCATAATAAGCCCCGTATTTACTTATATCCAGCTTAAATTTTTTCCGGGAAAAATTATATTTTTCCACTTTAAATCCCTTGCCGGAAAAAACCTTTAACATTTCTGGGCCTCTTTTAATTACATCTTCTGTTTTTAAGTTGATATGCACGTCCCAGTCCCAGGGTATGAAATCCCCCCGGCGGATAATTCCCAGTAATGTTCCGCCTCCTATCATATAGGTTATTTTTAAGCTGTTTAAAATATCCCTGACTTCAGCAAGGCCCCGGCTCTGGTTTTTCAGCTCTTCTTCGTTTCTGGTCCGCAGCTTATTTTTTTGCATTTTATAATTACCGATCATTTTAAGTATACCTTACTACTATCTTTAATGTATATTATAAAATAAATAACTCTTTTAAAAGTCAGACTTGGCCATAAGCTTTTATATGACCAGCTTTAATTGATGTGGAAAATCAGGTTTGACACAAATTCATATCAATCCTACAATCAAGATGAGACTAAATAAAGGAATTGAATTTAATATCAAATTTTTTAGATAATCCTCTTGGCAATATAAAAAACAGGAGTTTTTATGAATGAAATCAGTCCCCGCTTCTGGGAAATATTTTTTGAAGTGTATGATAATCTGCCCCGGCAGGGGCCCGGCAGCCGCGAATCTGCCTGCAGGGCTATCAGTCTTTGCCGGGAACTTCCGGAATTTCCCGTAATTCTTGATTTGGGCTGCGGAAGCGGAGGGCAGACCTTACAGCTTGCTGAATTCTTACCGGGGTCAATCGTGGCAGTAGATAATCACGGTCCCTCTATTGAACGGTTGGAAAATAAGATCATACGAAAGGGGCTTTCAGGGCGCATCAGGGCAGTTGCCGGGGATATGGCCCGCCTGGAGCTTCCGCCTGAAAGTTTTGATCTCATATGGTCCGAAGGCGCCTTATACAGTATCGGACTCAGCAAGGCGCTTGAAGTCTGCCGGGGATTGCTGCGGCCGGGAGGATATCTGGCCTTTAGCGATGCAATCTGGTGCAGGGAAAATCCCCCGGCTGAACTTAAATCCGGTTTTGAATTGGACTATCCGGAAATGGGGCGGCTTGAAGACGATCTGGAAGCGATAGAGGATAGCCGGTTTCAGCTCATCGGACACTTCAGGTTGCCGGAAGAGGCCTGGTGGGATGATTTTTACTCCCCAATGGAGACCCGCATCGCTGAGCTGCGGAGCAAATACGCCAAAGATAGCGAGGCGTTGGCCATACTTGACAGGTTAGCCGGGGAGCCTAAGCTGCATCGCAGATATGGTGACTTCTATGCCTATGAGTTTTTCGTGGCGCGCCGTCCCGGTAAAGAACCAAAATATTATTGATTTAATTTTCCTGCAGAAGTATAATAAAATTAAATGGGATTCTTATTTGTAGAAAAAGATGTAAAGGTCTTATAATTTATGGAAGATATATATAAAAGAACCGTAATAGGGGGGGCATGGGTTATGCTGTCGGCAATTGCCGTATATTTCCTATCTATTGCCGACCATCTTCTTATACCCCTGGTTTTGGCCGTACTTATATGGTACCTTATAAGCACGCTTGAGCATTCCCTTGCCCGCCTCCGCGTAGGCCGCCTGTACCTGCCGCGGCTTATCAGAATACTTATAACACTGGCCCTTCTTGCCCTGGTTTTTAATGTCATAGCAGGTATACTTGCGGCAAATGCCACAAGGATAGTTGAAACAGCGCCCCAGTACCAGAGGAACCTTGAAAAGCTTCTGATGAACCTCCCCTTCGGCTTAGAGCCGGAAGAGATACCAGCCATTACCTGGCTTACCAGGGAGCTGGATATAGGGCTATTTATGCAGCGGGCCGCACTGGAGTTTGCCGGCGCCCTGGGCAATATAGGGCTTATATTTGTATATCTTATCTTTATCTTTCTTGAACAGAAATATTTCAGTAAAAAAATGCAGATAGCAGCGGGCAGTGAAAAAAATTACAGGTTTATAAAAAACCTGCTCTCGGCAATAGACAGGGATATAAGACGCTACATAGGGGTTAAATCCCTTTTAAGCTTAACTACAGCCGTAGGATCCTGGCTGGTAATGAGGTGGGTCGGACTGGAGTTTGCCAGCTTCTGGGCTCTTCTCATCTTTATATTAAATTTTATTCCCAACCTGGGTTCGCTTATAGCTACAATTATGCCTGTTCTGCTTGCCCTTCTTCAGTTTGATACATCCAGGCCCGCCCTTATGATTCTTATGGGAATAGGTATTATACAGATAAGTGTAGGAAACTTCATAGACCCTTCACTGCTGGGGAAATCTCTTAACGTAAGCCCGCTTGTAATAGTCTTATCCCTGGTTTTCTGGGGCACCATATGGAAAGTTCCTGGAATGTTTTTGGCTGTTCCCATTACCGTTATAGTTATGATAATTCTTAACAGCTTTGAAAGCACAAGGTGGGCAGCTAAACTGATGTCAAGAAACGGTAACCTTAAGAGCCTTCATACCTCCTGATATTCCCTCCCCTGCCTTGAGCCGGGATAAAGAAACAGGCGGTGTATGCAGGTTTAAAAGGTTTAAAAAAAATCAAAGGAGAGTTTTTTTTGAGGTATCTTTTTTAAAGTTTTAAACTCTTCCCTAAACTTTCCGGACTTAAGAACTGCCCTGCGGCCGCTTATATCAATAATCACTTTGGAGCCGGGCTTTCTGTTTATTATTATGTTTGCAGCTAAAACAGCTTTCTCCAGTCCGTCTCCGGCTTTATAGTTCCATACCTCGTCAGGCTGGGCCAGTCTTGAGTGCGGGCTGTATATGGATAAATTTTTTAATGCCTTTATTTTAACCATAGCCTCAGGTAAAGATAAATCTTTAAGGGCCTGCACTGAAACCGGGTTTCTTTTTATGGCGGCATAAAGAAATGGAAGGGGGGAAGTCCTGGAAAAATCCCTGTAGGCGTAAAAGGCCAGTTCAGCGCTAATTACATCCTTTCTGCTCTTTTCCAGGCTCTGAATAATTTCCTGCCTGTCCATAGAAGGGGTAACTGAAATGGATGGCTCTTTTTTATATTTTTTACCCCTGATTTCAGGCAGGCGGGGCCGGGTTTTGCAGAATTCCTTTAATCCCTCTATCAATTTTTGGGCACTTATACAGTCTTCGCGGGAAATAGTGGCTGCAAGCAGCCGGACATCTTTTTCAGAGTAAAGATCAGGCTTGGTATCTCTTATAAGCTTTTCAAGGTCATTTAATATTATGCGTCCGGGAATAGGGGAGAAATGGAATTCCTCCCTGTCAATCTCATCCATGAGATGGGACCTGGTTTCATCTGTAAAAAGGTAGGGATGCCTGATTTCATAGTCAACAAGTTTTTCCAGGGCTATATAGCAGTCCCTCCCGTTTATATTCCACTTAAGCTGGATACAGTGATGAATATCTTTCCTGGATCTTAAAAAATTTCCCAGTATCCTGGGGGTAAGCCTTGCCTGAAGGAAACTTTCCAGCCTTTCACTGAACTTTCTGTAAATATTTGGCCGCATTGAATAGTTTTCATAAAGGGTATGTATAAAGCCGCTTTTGTGGGAAACAAAGCTGACCTTTTCGTTTTCAAGGGCTCTGCGGGCCTTGGTGGAAATAGCGGTGCCGTTGAACCACATATTTTTAGTTATCAGCCTCCTGTTATTTGTCAGCAGAGGCCTTTTAATAATAATAAAATTCTGTGAATGGAGGGGAGTGGCCATAAGAAAAATATCATCA
>PWQF01000280.1 GCA_003556865.1 Elusimicrobiota bacterium
GGGCTTCTATTACCTCCAGCCCCTTATTCATCAAAGTGGCAGAATCCACCGTTATCTTCATCCCCATATCCCAGGTGGGATGGTTCAGGCACTGCTTTATATTTACTTTTTCAAGCTCCCGGGGGCCCTTATTGTAAACCGCTCCCCCGGAAGCGGTTATTATAAGACGCCTGATACTGCTCCTATCTTCATTTCCTATTAACTGATAAAGAGCCGAATGTTCGCTGTCAACAGGCACAAGCTGGCCGGGGCGCTGTACGGCCTTGCGCATAAGCTCCCAGCCCATTACTATGGATTCCTTATTTGCAATAGCCATTTTCTTGCCTGCCCTGAGCCCTTTTAATGCCGGTCTCAGGCCCGCTATCCCCGCAAGGCCGTTTATCACTACATCTGCCTCCTCCATTGCGGCCAGGGCGCATATGCCTTCCATCCCCTCCAGTATAAAAGAGGGGATCTGAGCAGCCGGATCTTTTTTTAAATTTAAAAAAGAGTCCCTGCAGGCCAGGGCAGCATATCTGGGGCGGTATTTTTTTATCTGTTCTTTAAAAATATCCAGGGAACTGTTTGCGGTTATGCCTAAAACCTCAACCCCCTCCAGATTATCCACCACCTCAAGCGCATTTCGGCCTATTGACCCGGTTGAACCCAGTATTACAGCATTAATAGTCAAAGCAAAAACCACCTGCTGAAATAATAGATGGCGGGGACAGTAAATAAGAGACTGTCCAGGCGGTCAAGTATTCCCCCGTGACCGGGGAGAAAAGAGCCTGAATCCTTTCTTCCGAAACTCCGTTTAAGGGTAGACTCGCACAGGTCTCCTAAAATAGCCGTAATACCTATAACTCCCCCCAGAAGTGCGCTCTGGGAGGCCGTCATAAAATCAACTCTTAATATGAGCAAAGAGACAACCCCGCCCGCTATGCCCCCGGCCACCGAGGCCAGCGCCCCTATACGGCTTTTATTGGGACTGGCAGAATGGAGTTTTTTTTCACCGAAAATAGTTCCCACAAAAAATGCGGCAGTATCTGCGGCCCAGGTGCTTAAAAAAGCAAAAACAGTTAAATGATACCCGTAGGGCCTTGCCTCCCTTAAATATACGGCGTGGACCGCAAGCCAGCCCACATATAAAATTCCCAGCAGGGTAATTCCCGATGAGAGTGAAGACTGCTTTATGTCAGAGGTGAGGGTATGTATAAGCAGCGCTCCCGCTGCTGCCGCAAAGAATATAAAAGAGGTAAAATCTTCACCCCAGCCCGGCCGGGATGAAACCGCGACAAAATAGGCGTTAATAAAAATAGATACCAGTATTATAAAACCCCATATTTTAAGTGAAGGAAGGTTTTTAGAAGAAGCCATTTCATAGAACTCCCCCAGACCGGCCAGGGCCAGGGCCATAACAAGAATAAAATAAGCAAGGCCGCCCCAGTAAACAAAGAGCAGTACTCCCGCCGCGGCAAAAACCCCCCAGATAAACCTTTTTCCTTCCATTTAAACTCTCTTTCCGAATTTTCTTGATCGCCTGCTAAATGACTTAAGAGCTTTTTCCATATCTTTTTCGCTGAAATCGGGCCAGAGTACATCAGTAAAATAGAGCTCTGAATAAGCCATCTGCCAGAGCATAAAGTTAGATAACCTCTGCTCACCGCTGGTTCTTATAAGTAGATCAACATCAGGCAGGGAGGGTATATAAAAATTTGCCGGAAGCTCCCCCCCTTCCCGGTATGACTTAATCGCGGCATCGGCAAGTTCCTGTCTCCCGCCGTAGTTCACGCACAGGACCAGCTTCATTTTTTTTAATTGCGCTGTTTCTTTTTCCGCCCGGGTAAAAGCCTCTTTCACTTTTGAGGAGAACCGCTCCCGTCGCCCCGAAAACAGAAAGCGTATCTCTTTTTCCTTCATCTCTTCCAGCTGGGAGTTTATATATTCCACAAAAAGTTCCATTAAACTCTCCACTTCTTTCCGGGGGCGGCTCCAGTTCTCTGTGGAAAAGGCAAAAAGGGAAAGATACTCTACACCCTGCAGCGCGCAATATCTTACAATTTTCCTGACGCTTTCGGCCCCTTTCCTGTGGCCCCAGACACTTTCCATCCCCCTCACCCTGGCCCAGCGGGCGTTTCCATCCATTATTACAGCTATATGTGCAGGAACCTTTTTACTATCCAAGAGAAGGGAATATTATAAATTTCAGACGGGAAAAGAGGAATAGATCAACCTTCCCTGATCTCTTTTTCCTTTTTCTCAAGATGTTCATCAACATTCTTTATATATTTGTCAGTAAGCTCCTGAAGGCTTTCGACGGCGCGGTAATAGTCGTCTTCGGATATATCGCCTTCCTGCTGAAGCTTTTTAAGGCCCTCTTTTGCTTCCCTGCGTATATTTCTTATTTCAACCCTGAATTCCTCAGCTACCGCCGCAGACCTCTTAATAAGCTCCTCCCTCCGCTCTGATGTAAGGCTGGGAACATTAAGCCTTATGGTTTTTCCGTCTGTGTTGGGAGTCATACCTATATTGGCTGCCACTATGGCTTTTTCAACCGGTCCGACCGCATTCTCGTCCCAGACTTTTATCTCGATTAGCCTTGGCTGGGGTATATTTATATTTCCGACCTGGTTTAATGGCAGTTTGGAACCGTAATAATCAACCCTTATCCCCTCAATAAGGGCAGCAGAGGCCCGGCCCGTCCTGATACCCCTTAATTCTCTGGAGAGTATCTCTTCCACCTTCCGCATCTTTTCACGGGCAGATTTTTCTATCTCACTCATGCTTTTCATAAACACCTCCTGTTTTTATCTGTAAAAATTTAAGGCCTGCTGATTATTTAACAAAGGAACATAACCCCGAAGCCCCTTCAAGGACTTTTTTCAGCCGGCCTTTTTTGCTGAAATTGAAAACCATTACCTCCATACCGCTTCCCCTTAAAATCGAAAAAGCAGAGGCGTCCATAATTTCCAGTTTTCTTTCAAGTGCCTGGTCTATACTAAGTTTTTCTGTAACAAGGCGGGCATCTCTATATTTTTGGGGATCCCTGTCATAAATTCCGTCAACGTTTGTAGCTTTAAGAAGGGCCTGAGCTTTAATCTCCAGGGCTCTCAGCGCGGCTGCAGTATCAGTAGTAAAAAAGGGAAGACCCGTTCCTCCGGCCAGAATAAGAACCCGCCCGTCATTCAGGTATTCTTCAGCTTTGGAGGAGTTAAACCTTTCTACAGCCCCCTCCAGGCTTAAAGCGCTGAGGAGTTTAGATCTGCAGCCATTTTTTTCCAGGGCATCTTTAAGTCCAAGGGCATTTATAAGAGTTGCGGCCATACCCATATAGTCAGCGCTCAGCCTGTCAACTGCGCTGCAGCTGCGGGCCCTTACTATATTGCCTCCCCCCACTAAAACCGCTGTCTGCACCCCGCTTATGGAAGAGGCTATTTCCTTTGCAGTCTTTTCTGCCGCCGCCGGGGAAAATCCGCCGGTCCCGTCTCCCAGGAATTCACCGCTGAGCTTAATCAGGACCCGCTTGTACTTCACTTTCCTATTTCAAAACGGGCAAACCGGGCAGGCTGAATATTTTCACCCAGTTTCCCCACGGTTTCGGCCACAAGTTCCTTTACCTTTTTTTTATCTTCCCTTATGTAAGGCATCTCCATAAGGCAGTTTTCAGAATAAAACTTGTTTAACTTGCCTTCTATTATTTTATCTATTATGGCGGCAGGTTTGCCCTGGTCCCGGAGCTGCTTGCCTATTATCTTTTTCTCCGCCTCTTTGGTTTCCTCTTCAACATTTTCAGCTTTAAGCCAGCGGGGGTCGGCGGCGGCAATCTGCATTGCCAGTTCCTTGGCCAGGTTCTTAAAATCATCTGTCCTGGCCACAAAATCTGTTTCACAGTTAAGTTCTAAAAGAACGCCTATCTTATCCCCGGGATGTATATAGGAGTATATTATTCCTTCGGCAGCTTCCCGCGAAGCTTTTTTAGCCGCCTTAGCCTTTCCTTTCTCCCTAAGGAAGGCAACTGCCTTTTCAATATTAAAATCAGTTTCCTTTAGAGCTTCCTTACAGTCCATCACGCCCGAACCGGTCATTTCCCTTAGCTGCTGAATCTGCTTGAGCTGGCTCATTTTTCTTCTCCCTTAAGCTCTTTTTCAATAACCTCTTCCTTTTCTTCTTCTTTTTTTAACTCTGCTGGATTTTCCTTTCCGTTTTCTTCTTCCGTTTCCGGGTCCGGAGCTTCCGCAGCTTCAACTTTTTCCTGCTCCTCTACCGTGCCTGCAGGCTGCTTTTTGCCGGCGGCGGACTCTTCTGGTGTTTCCGGGGATTCATCCTCCTGTTTCTTGCGCAGGGCTACTCCCTCTATAACCGCATCGGCGACTATTGAAGTTATAAGTTTTATGGAGCGGATAGCATCATCGTTTCCGGGAATAACATAATCTATATTGCGCGGGGAACAGTTTGTATCAACCAGTGCCACTACCGGTATTTTAAGTTTTTTTGCTTCGGCTATGGCTATTTCCTCCAGGTCCACATCAACAACATACATTATATCCGGGGGCCTGTTCATTTCCTTTATCCCGGAAAGACCCCTTTCCAGTCGGAATTTTTCTTTTAAAAGCCTGGACTGCTCTTTTTTGGAAAGGCTTCCCATAACCTCATCCTCTTCCATCTTCTCCAGTTCAATCAAACGATTTACTCGGTTACGAATGGTTTTGAAGTTTGTGAGCATACCACCAAGCCAACGTTGATTCACATAATACATACCACAACGGTCAGCTTCCAATTGAATGGATTCCTGGGCCTGCTTCTTGGTCCCCACAAACATTATCTTCCCACCATCTGCGGCCACATTCTTGATGAAATTATA
>PWQF01000025.1 GCA_003556865.1 Elusimicrobiota bacterium
AGGAGATATAAGAAGCGCGGATGCCATTTCCCTGGGTGAAACTTCCCTCGTAAGAATAAATCAGACTGATTTCCGCCAGTTTATATTAGATCATCCCGGGCCCGGATGCAGTTTTCTTTTTTCCGCTGCCAGAGAGATTTCCGGAAGACTGCGTAGAACCTCCTCTTATCTGGTAATGGTTTACGAAACCGGAAAGATAATAGCTTCGGATTACGAGCCTGAAGAGATTTTGCGTAAGGTGCTTATGCTCCTTATAGCTGAAATTGAAGATGCCAGCGGCGGGGCGGTAATGGTATATAATGAATATACGGACTTTTACGATATGCAGGTAAGTGAAAATATAAAGATAATGAGCGAACAAAAAATATCTGATTTAATTAACCAGGCCAAGGGAAAGGAAAGCTTTTCTGCCGGTGAAGAAGGTTTTGTTTATGCCGCCCCCGTTTCCGATGAGAAAAAAACCAGGGCCTACCTGATAATTGAGAAAGAAGATAAGTCATCCCGTTTAAGTAATAACGAAGAGGTTATTGTCTCTGCGGTTGCCAATCAGCTTGCGCTAGGTCTGGTTAAGTCTGAATCTAAAAAAGACGAGGAGGCCCGCCGGATGCTTGAAAGAAAAAAAAGCGGGGGGTTTTAAAAAATGAGCACCAGGACAAAAGGGGTATTGATATTTCTGGTCCAAAATCTGCTGAAGAGTTTCTTATTTATTTTTGCAGTACTATTTTTCCTTTATGCCGGAAACCTTGCAGGGAGAAGTTTTTTTCCTGAAAAAAGGCCTCCCGTCCTGAAAATAAGTGAAGGTGAAATAGGCCCGGGAGAAACTCTTTACCAGGTTTTAAGCAGTGATTTTTCCGTTCTGCAGGCGGTGCAGATAGGTAACAGCCTTTCAGAAGTCTTTAATACATCAAGGATAAGGCCGGGGGACAGTTATAGGATTTATCACTCCACTTCGGGACAGGTGCTGAAATTTATATATGAGCCGGGTCCTTTACTAAATTATGTTGTCCGGAACACCACTTCCGGTTTTGTTTCAGGTGAATATATCCCTGAGTATGAGAAAAAAGTGGCAGCGGTAAAAGCGGAAATAGGTTATTCTCTCTGGCAGGGAATGGCATCGGCCGGATTAAGCCCCAATATGATAATGAATTTTGCAAATATATTTCAATGGCAGATTGACTTTCTGACGGAAGTTCGCAGGGGTGACAGGTTTATGATGGTCTTTGAAAGGTTTTACCGCGACGGGGAGCCAGTACAGGACGGGTCGATAATTGCGGCCTGGTATGAAGGAAGGGTGGCCGGAAGTGCAGAGGCAATAAGATTTGAAACCGGAGAGGGAGCCGGTTATTACGATTCTGCCGGAAACTCTGTGAGAAAACAGTTCTTAAGGGCTCCCCTAAACTATACCAGGATAAGCTCCGGATTTACATATGCGCGCCGTCATCCCATAACCCGGCAGGTGAGGCCCCATCTTTCTATAGACTATGCTGCTCCTACCGGAACTCCGGTCCAGTCTGTAGCATCAGGCAGGGTGGTATATGTGGGTTGGAGGGGAGGGTGGGGGCAGACAGTCCAGGTGCGCCATAACTCTGTTTATACTACCCAGTATGCTCATCTGAGCAGGTATGCCTCTGGAATAAGGGTGGGAACCAATGTGAGTCAGGGCCAGGTTATAGGTTATGTGGGTATGACCGGGACGGCCACCGGTCCCCACCTCTGCTTCAGAATAGAACATAACGGCCGCCCGGTTAATTATCTTGCATTGGAATTTCCGCCTGCAGATTCGGTTTCTGATGAAAATATGGATCTGTTTAATAAAGAGACCGCAAGGGCCCGGGCTTACCAGGAGAGGCTGGAAGATGATCGTTTCCTGGGTCAGATAGCGGCTCTGGAAAAATACGGAGAACCGGGGGAATATGCCGCTTTATCTGAATAAGAATTACAGGAAAAAGCTTTCCTTAAGGGGCTTGATCAGCTATGAGGTTAAATTAAAGGAAAGCGATCTTTATGTTTACACTGAAAAAAATTTTTACAGAGAGGCCCTGGGTTTTTTGGCGCGGGTCCGCAGTGAAATAGAGGAATATATCGCTTTAAATAAAGATTTTCTTTATTCCTTTTCTCCTGTTAAACCCCACCCTTCAATGGCCCCGGCTCCCCGGGTTATGGCGGAAGCTTCGCTAAGGGCGGGGGTGGGGCCCATGGCGGCAGTTGCAGGAACGGTGGCCGGGTTTGTGGGGGAAAAGCTTCTTGAATTTTCAGATGAAGTTGTGGTTGAAAACGGCGGAGATATTTATATGAAACTGAACCGCCCTGCCCGTGCGGCGGTATTTGCCGGGGAGTCTCCGCTGAGCATGAAAATAGGGGTGAAGGTTAATCCCCGACGGGGGGCCCTCTCCCTATGTTCATCTTCAGGTACAGTGGGACATTCCCTTTCTGGAGGGAATGCGGATGCGGCCCTATGTATTGCCAGGGAGGCTGCCCTGGCCGATGCGGCTGCCACCGCGGTGGCAAATTCCGTTCAGGCTCCCGGAGATATTGAAAAGGGCCTCTCCCTCTCCCGAAAAATAAGAGGCATAAGAGGGTCTCTTATAATATGCGGGGATAAGATGGGGGCCTGGGGGGATATGGAACTCTGCCGGGTAGATTAATAAGAAAGGAAATATTGTGTCTAAAAGCATAAGAGAAATAAATGAAAAAATAAAAAAGGGCAAGGCAGTTGTTGTTGATGCCGGCGAAATGGTTTCAATAGTAAAAAAGGAAGGAGCCGGCAAGGCGGCCCGTAAGGTGGATGTGGTTACAACGGGAACATTCGGCCCCATGTGTTCTTCAGGCGTTATTCTTAATTTCGGGCATACCAAACCTAAAATGAAATTCAGTAAAGTATGGCTTAACAATATAGAGGCATATGCGGGCCTTGCCGCTGTTGATGTTTACCTGGGGGCCACGCAGATGCCTGAAAACGATCCTTTAAACAGGATGTATCCGGGCAAATTTTTATACGGCGGCGGCCACCTGATAGAGGATCTTATAAACGGTAAAAAAATAGATTTCCGGGCCGAAAGTTACGGGACGGACTGTTATCCCCGCAAAGAGTTTAAAACAAAATTTACTCTTAAGGACCTTAACGAGGCTCTTATGCTGAACCCCCGCAATGCCTACCAGAATTATAACTGCGCGGTAAACCTCTCGGATAAGACCGTATATACCTATATGGGGAAACTTAAGCCCCGGCTTGGCAACGCCAATTACTGCAGCGCCGGAGAATACTCCCCTCTTTTAAATGATCCTCTTTACAGGACAATAGGCACGGGCACCAGGATCCTGCTGGGCGGAGCCCCCGCCTATGTTGTTTCAGGAGGCACACAGCACGCTCCCGCAGCGGAAAGAGATAAAAAAGGAATACCAGTGACTCCTGCCGGAACCTTAATGGTTACCGGAGATTTAAAGAAAATGTCTCCCCGCTGGGTAAGAGGGGTTTCAATGATAGGTTACGGTGTAAGTTTAATGGTGGGTATAGGGTTGCCTGTGCCCGTGCTGGATGAAAAAATAGCGGCAAGCTGCGGGACTTCAGATAAAGATATTTACTGCCCCGTTGTTGATTATTCAAAAGATTATCCCCGGGCAACCGGGAATACCCTGGGCCGGGTAAGCTACCGGGAACTCAGGTCGGGAGAGGTTGAAATTAAAGGTCAAAAAGTTCCGGCCGCCTCTCTTTCTTCCTATCCGGGAGCGGTTAAGATTGCCCGCAGTTTAAAAGAGATGATTATTAAGGGGGAGTTCCTGCTGGGAGAGCCCCAGTCATTACTGCCGGGACCTGATTCTGGAATCAGGTTTAAGAGTTTAAAGAAAAAATAGGTGGATAAAAATGGTTTCTAAAAAAGATAAAGAGATTTCAAAGAAAATAGTTCTTCATTTTCCTAAAAGCCTTATTAACGAACCCATTGTTTACAGGCTTATAAAGGATTTTAACTTGAGGTATAATATTTTAAAGGCCCAGATACTGCCTGACCAGGAGGGCCTTATGGTAATGGATCTTTACGGAAGGGAGGATGATTATAAGAAAGGAATCAGTTATTTAAAGAAAGCAGGGGTAAGTACGGAGCTTCTTTCCAGGGATATAAGAAGGGACGAAGAGAGCTGTACCCACTGCGGAGCCTGCGTGGTGATATGTCCCACACCGGCCCTGACGGTTGACCGCCGCACCCGGGAAGTTGTTTTTGATTCTGAAAAATGTATAGCATGCGAGCTCTGCATAGATCCCTGTCCGGTAAGGGCTATGGAGCTTCATTTTTGAAAGGAAAAATTCAATGATAAAAGAAATAGCAGTAACAAAATCAATAATTAAAAGATCAATTGATGAGATGCTGGACTCCCTTGACAGCGATGTGATTATAGGGGGGGGCGGTCCATCGGGAATAGTGGCCGGCGCGCTTCTGGCCGAAAAAGGAAGAAAGACTGTTCTGTTTGAAAGAAAACTTTCCCTGGGGGGCGGCATGTGGGGCGGTGGGATGATGTTCCCGCGGATAGTTGTACAGGAGGAAGCAGCCGGACTGCTGGATAAGTTTAATATAAAGTACGAAAAAGAAGGGGATTTGCTTAACGCCTCTTCCATAGAGGCGGTAGCCAAGCTTATTTCCGGGGCGTGTGACCGGGGATGCAGGTTTTTTAACCTTATTTCAATAGAAGATGTAATGATAAGAAAAGATAAGGTGAACGGCGCGGTTATAAACTGGACAACGGTGGAACCGGCCGGTCTTCACGTTGATCCGGTGACAGTAAAATCCAGGGCAGTAATAGACGCTACCGGCCACCCCCTGGAAATATGTAAAATTGTTCAGGAAA
>PWQF01000229.1 GCA_003556865.1 Elusimicrobiota bacterium
AAATGTCAGGGTGTGGGCCCCGGAGATGACTGCAACCGCCGACCGGGCCCTAATGGACAGGGACGGAGAATCTGTAAGGGCATATGATAACGTGGAGCTGCATTATTCCAGCGGATCCCTCAGCTTCAGGTGGTGGTGCGGGGAGCTCTCTCTGAACCGGGGAGAAGAGTTTATTATAATGGAGGGGGGGGTCAAAATCATATATGAGCACAGGGAGGATGATTTTCCCTCTACTATCATATCGGAAAGGGCGGAGTTTAATTTTAAGGGAGAGAGGCAGGATGGCAGGTTTGAGGATAATGTCCGTGTTTTAAGAGAGGATATACAGGTTGATGCCGGACTGGTTATCTATGACGGAAAAGAAGAGATTTTTAATTTCCGCCGCCGCCCCCGGGCCTTAAGCCGCTTGGATGAAGCTGTCAGCCGGTACCGGGGAGACGAGATGATATTTAACCTTAAAGGGGAGGGGATCTTAATAAAAGGGAGTGCCGTTGCGGATATAAAACTGGTCGATTATGCTGGAATGTAAGGGGTTACATAAAAAATACCGTAATAAAACTGTTGTGGGAGGGGTAAGCATTAAGGTGGAAAGGGGGGAGATAGTGGGTCTTTTAGGCCCCAACGGAGCAGGGAAAACCACCACCTTTAACATAATAGCCGGACTTATAAAGCCTGAAAGGGGAAAGGTATTTAAATCAGGAAGGGAGATAACCTCTCTTCCCATGTATAAGAGAGCGCTTGCGGGAATAGGTTACCTTACCCAGGAACCCTCTATTTTCAGGAACCTGAATACGGAGGATAACCTTAAGGCAATACTTGAAAATATCTCTTCCTCTAAAACGGAAGTGGAGGAAAGAAGCAGGGAACTGGTTGAGGCCCTGGGGCTGGAAAAGCTTACAGAGCAGAAGGCCTATCTTCTTTCCGGGGGGGAGAAGAGAAGAGTGGAAATAGCCCGGTCCCTGATAAGAAATCCTGATATAATGCTTCTGGATGAGCCTTTCGTGGGAATTGATCCCATTGCAGTGCATGATATACAGGAAATAATTTCAGAACTTAAGGAGAAAGGGATGGGAATACTTATTACGGACCATAATGTAAGGGAGACCCTTCAGGTTATCGACCGGGCTTATATAATGTATGAGGGAAAGATTCTTTTAAGCGGAACAAGGGACCGGCTGCTGGATTCTCCGGCGGCCAGAAAGGTTTATTTAGGAAATAAATTCAGGATGTAGAAAGGAGAAAAGTTTATGCAAGTCAACATTACAGCCAGGCATCTGGATCTTACCCCGGCTCTTAAGGGGTACAGCGAAAAGAAACTGCTGAAGGCAAAAAAGTACGCAAAAAATATTACAAACGCCCATATTATACTTAATGTGGAAAAGGACCGGCATATAGCCGAAATTGTGCTTCATATATCGGGACAGGATATAAGCGCCAAATCGGTTGCCGGGGATATGTACGGGGCTGTAGACCTGGTTATGGATAAGATATTAAAACAGCTTAGAAGGCATATGGATAAACTTAAAAAACATAAAGATTCTCTTCCCTATCCGGAGGCGGCGGAAATGTCTGCGCTTATTTCTTCTTCCCCGAAGGAGGGTAAATCCCTTTTAGAAGAAGTAAGGGAGGTAAACGTATTGACGCAGGAGATTCCCCAGGCCCTTAAAAAACTGAGGGACAGGGATCTGAATTTCTGGGCGTTCAGGGAAAGCAGTACCGGGGATCTGAGTATTGCTTACAGAAAAGAAGACGGTTCCTACGGGATGATGATTATAAGATAAAACAGGAGGATTAAGTGAGAATTAAAGACTTTCTGGAAAAAGGTGCCATAAAGACAGAACTGAAGGAGACAAAGAAAAAGGAACATATAGCAGAAATGGTCCAGATTCTTGTTGACTCCGGAAAAATTGACCGGGACAGGAGCAGTGAAGTTACCCAGGAGCTTATGAAAAGAGAAATACTGGGCTCAACCGGGATAGGGGAGGGGGTGGCCATTCCCCATGTGCGCACGGCCAGCGTAAAAGATATGACCGGTGCCCTTGGAATTTCTTCCAGGGGAGTAGAGTTTAACGCACTGGACGGCCGGCCGGTTCACATATCTTTTCTTTTGCTTACACCGGAAGGGGAAAGGAACCAGCATCTTAAGGCCCTTTCCACTATTTCCCTTTTTCTCAGGGACCAGTATTACAGGGAAGATCTTATGAATACAAAAAGTGCCAAAGATGTTTATAAGATAATTAAAAAAGTCTGAACATGTCCGGGGTTGAACTTCAGAAGGCCATAGAAAAGATCTCTTTTAAGGCTGAGATCAAACTCCTTGCCGGAGCTCAGTTTTTAGCCCAAAAAAGAGTAAGGCACAGCCGTCTCAATGTCCTGGGGCTGGAGTTAAACGGTTTTTTTGAGGGAATGAATGCCCGGAGGATACAGGTGATTGACAGGGCGGGTTTTAAGTTTTTAAACAGCTTAACTAAGAAAAGATCTTATGAAAACCTCTCATCTATTTTTTCGAATCCGGTTCCCGCGCTTATTCTTACCGGGGGAACGCTTCTTACCAAAGAGATAGAAAATCTTGCCCGGGCTAACGGGATACCCGTTCTGGGAACCAGCCTTTCCCGGTGGAAGTTTGTAAGAATAATGGAGGAGGAACTGGAAAAACTGCTTGCTCCCAGGGTGGATGTCAGGGGAACAATGCTGGAGGTTTTCGGGGTGGGGGTGCTTATTGAAGGAAAAAGCAACGTGGGAAAAAGCGAATGCGCAATAGACCTCTTAAATAAAGGACACCGCCTTGTGGGTGATGATATTGTGGATGTGACCCGCCGGGGTTCGGAAGTGCTTCTGGCCCGCGGTAAATATCCTATCGCCCAGAGAATGGAGCTGAGGGGTATAGGGATAGTTGATATAAGGGCCCTTATGGGGATATCCGCGGTAAAGGATATACAGAAAATCCAGCTTATAGTGGGCCTGGAAAGGTGGAGAGAAGATAAAAACTACGAGAGGCTGGGCCTGGAAGAAAAGAAAAAAGAGATACTGGGGGTTAAAGTGGCGTATGTGGAGATTCCCGTGGCCCCGGGAAGAAATACGGCAATACTGGTGGAAACTGCGGCCTTGAACTACCGACTGAGGCGTATGGGCATAGTTCCTGCCCGCCAGCTTGATATGGAGGTGCTGGAAAGCTTTAAAGATGCCCCTTAAGAAGAGTAACCCGGATATAGTTATAATTACCGGCCTTTCGGGGGCAGGTAAGAGCGTTGCCATAAAATCCATAGAGGATTTCGGGGGGTTTTGTGTTGATAATATGCCTCCGGCCCTCATAGGTAAGTTTATAAAGCTTATAGGAAGTTCCGAGTACTCCCATAAGCTTATAGCTCTGGGAATCGACCTTAGGGCCGGTGAATTTACCACCCCCCTGCTTAAAAGCCTTGAGAAAACAAAAAAACTGGGCTATAAAAATTCCATACTTTTTCTTGAATGCAGTGAGAAAACAATTATAAAGAGATATAGCGAATCCCGTCGCCGCCACCCCCTAACTTCCGGCAAGGGCGACCTGGAGGAGGCAATAAGAAAAGAGTCCCGGCTGCTTCAGCCCTTAAGGGAAAAATCAGATATAATCATAGATACAACATCTTTAAGCCCCTGGGACCTTAAAAATCAGATAAAAAAGATGGTCTTTAAGAAAGGAAGCGGCACAATGTCCGTGCATATTACTGCTTTTGGCTTTAAGTACGGCCTGCCGCCGTCAGCGGATATGGTAATAGATACCCGGTTTCTTCCCAACCCCCACTACCATGAAAATCTTTCTCCGCTGGAGGGGTACCGGCAGGAGATCAAGGATTTTATATTTAAAGAAAAGATAAGCAGGGAGTTCGTTGAAAAATATAAATCCCTGCTTCAGTTTCTGGTTCCCAATTATATAAAAGAAGGAAAAACCTATCTTAACATAGCGGTGGGCTGTACCGGGGGAAAGCACCGTTCCGTGGCTGTCTCCCAGGAACTGGAAAAATTTTTAAGTGAAAAGAAGTATTCTGTCTTTTCAACTTTCAGGGATTTAAAACGATAGTGAAAATTGAAGTTGTCATAGTAACTCACGGAAAACTGGGCCGGGCGCTTTTGGATACGGCATCAGAAATTGCCGGCAGGAGTGACGGCATAAAGGCAAAGGAAATTAAAAGGGATATGGGATTGGAAAAAATTAAAAGGGAAATAAACAGGCTTAAGGCCGGCCGGAAGCCGGGGGTGGGGCTGCTTATATTAACTGATATGCTGGGGGGCACCCCTTCCAACGTCTGCCTTCCCTTAACCGGGGATAATGATGTTGAGGTTGTTACAGGGGTGAACCTGCCTATGGTAGTTACGGCAATACTTAAAAAAAATATAATTAAGGATTTAAAAAAATTAAGTGAAATAATAGCTTCTGCGGGACGGGATAGCATAGTAAAATGCTCCCGGATAGACGGATGATAAAGACGGTTTTCAGAATAGACGACAGGCTTATTCACGGACAGGTTATAGAGGGCTGGGTTCATAATCTGGGACTTACCAGGATAACAATAGTCTCGGAGAGAATTAAAAACGATGCCGGCTACCGTAAGGTGCTTCAGTTTTCTGTGCCCCCGGAAATCAGGGTTGATATTCTGGGTATAAAAGAGTTTGCGGTAAAAGTAAAGGAAAACTATTTAAAACAGGAAAGCACCATAGTCCTTTTTGAAAACCCTTTTGATATTCTCCATCTTATGGATCACGGGGTAAAAATAGATAAGGTTAATGTGGGCTGTATGCATTATGACGGCCATAACAGGAAGGTTACAAAAAATATTTCTGTTTCCGGG
>PWQF01000134.1 GCA_003556865.1 Elusimicrobiota bacterium
CCCTGAGGGTCATGGTGTAAATCTTCTTTAAAAGGGCTGGTTCAAGTTGAATGGACACTGCCCAGCAGGTGGGAAATTATTTTCTGGGAATCTATTCCTTCCGCCTCGGCGTTAAAATTCGGTATCACCCTGTGGCGGAGCACAGGGGAAGCAAGGAACTTAACATCGTTAACTGAAACATTAAACCTTCCGTTAAGTATGGCCCGGGCTTTGCTTCCCAGTATAAGGTACTGGGAGGCCCTGGGCCCTGCACCCCAGGCCACATATTTATCTATATAGCTCTCCCCTTTTCCCGGGCGGGAACTGGAGACAAGATTAACCGCATATTCTATAACCGGGTCTGAAACCGGAACCTGGCGCACAATTTCCTGAAGCTTTATTATTTCAGCGGCCGTTAAAACTGTTTCAACCTTTTCCTCCAGCCCCATTGTTGTTCGTTTCACTATCTCTTTTTCCTCATCCGGTCCGGGATAATCGATGTAGACATTAAAAAAGAACCTGTCCAGCTGGGCCTCCGGAAGAAAATAGGTGCCTTCCTGTTCTATGGGGTTCTGGGTGGCAAGAACAAAAAAGGGCAGATCCATCTTATAGGTTCTGTTGCCGGCAGAAACAGAATATTCCTGCATTGCCTGGAGAAGAGCCGCCTGGGTCTTGGGAGGGGTGCGGTTAATCTCGTCAGCCAGCACAACATTTGCAAAAAGCGGGCCC
The DNA here is from genome assembly GCA_003556865.1 of Elusimicrobiota bacterium. The sequence goes on from PWQF01000134.1 coordinate 709, forward strand.
TTTATAAACCTGAACTCTCTTTTACCCGTAGACCTGTCTTTTTCAATCACATCCGTCCCGGTAATATCGGAAGGCATAAGATCAGGGGTAAACTGAATCCTGGAAAAATTTAAATCCAAAAGCCGGGAAAGTGTGCGGACTATCTTTGTTTTGGCCAGCCCGGGCACCCCTACTATGAGGCAGTGGCCCCGGGAAAAAAGGCAGATAAGCAGAAGTTCAATGATATCTTTCTGCCCCACAATAACCTTCCCCAGCTGGGAAACTATTTTTTCCCTGGCTTCAGCAAGAGAGGCAATAAGTTCCCTCTCGTTTTTTTTAGGCATAATTACCGTTTTTTCTTTTTATGCCTGTTCTTTTTTTTATTTTTCTTTCTTTTATGGGTCTTAACTTTTTTTAGTTTCGCTCTTCTTCCTTTTACCATTTATTTCTCCCTTATTTTACAATATGCTTTTTTCCTTCATTAAGGCAAGCTTTAAAGCTTTTAATTTAAATTTTATTTTTAAAACAACCTGAAAAACCGGTCCTCGTACTGGCTGAAAAGGTTTTTATCCTGAAGCAGCTTTCCCAGTTCTTCTATTTTTTCCGGATCTTTCTCTGCCTCCCTGAAAAGGTATTCTATCCTGTTCCTTAAGTGGCGGGGAACCCCTTCGGAATCGGGAAACATCCCTTTCTCCTCCAGTTCCCTTACGTTATGGGGAGCAGAACGGAGGGTAAAATCAACTATGAACTTCATTATTGAAATCTGCCAGGCTATATCACTCCCCTTTATAACCGCGGACATACCTGATTTTTTATTTTTTTCCAGGTCCTTTAAGATACGGGAATAGACTTCCCCCAGGGGCCGGGCCGCAGAGGAAGTGTTAATAAGCCTGTTTTTAAAGCTGTAGTTTAAGACACGTATGTCTTTACCTAACTGATTGCTTATTTCCCCGGCAAATTTTTCAGGATAATTTCCAAAACCCTCAAATATCTCCTCTATATCCCTGGCCATTATGATCCGCGGGCGGCGGGATGTAACCTTTCCCTCCCTTATGCTGATCTTTTTCCCGGACCCGGAAAGAAAATAATAGTCCACTTCACAGGGTCCGAAGGTAGCAATATTTTTCCGGGGCATCTTCAGCACCCTGGTGGCTTCCAGAAGGTATTTAATTAATTTTTCATTTTCCATTTAATTAATTCTAACTGATTAGAGCTTTAATTTCAAACATCCGGAAGCCTTTTTTATTCAGTCTCCTCAAAGGCATCCTTACCTGCTCCGCAGACAGGGCAGACCCAGTCATCGGGAAGATCTTTAAAGGGAGTTCCGGGCTCTATACCCGATTCCGGATCCCCTTTCCGAGGATCATAAACATATCCGCAGATAGTGCATTCATACTTTTTCATAACTATATTCTCCTTTTAATTTTACCTCTACAACCGTCCGGAACGAATTATGGACCATAAAAGCCAGACACCCATAACCAGCGCTATTAAAAACCCCCCGAAACCAAGGGCAGGCAGCCCCATAACCGAGGGACCCTTATCCGTCTGGATAACCAGGGAGGAACCCACGATAAGAGCAGATATGATAAGCCCGAAGGTGAGCCTGTTGGAGAGCCTGTCCAGAGTCTGTATCAGACCCTCCAGTCCCACGTGCCTGAATTCAATTTCAAGCTGTCCGGTCTTAAGTTTTTTAAGTATCTGCCCCAGATTAAAAGGAATATCGCTTAAAAACCTGCTGAAGCTTTTCCCGGTCAGCTTCCAGGACATAATCAGGTTTGAAGGCTTAAACCTTTCCAGGTAGACCTTTTTAAGTTCCGGTTCCAGAACCTTTAAGGGATCCATCCCGGGAGCAAGCTTTTTGCCTGTTTCCTCGGCCATGGCCAGGGCCCGGGCCACCAGGGCGTATACAGGGTTAACCGTAATCCGGTATTTTTTCATGACAGAAGCAATATTTAAGGCAGCCCCGCCCGCAGACATATCCCTGACCGGAACTTTTATATAGCGGTCAGTTATTTCCATTATCTCCCTAAGCAAAGATTCTCTGTCCACCTCTTCCCTGAACTCCCCCATTGCCAGTACTTCCTGGAGCGCCCACTCGGGCCTGGAGGAGTGGATTGAGAGTAAAAGGTCTATAAGCTGTTTTCTCATTGAAAAGCTTAGCCTCCCCACCATACCGAAATCCAGATAGGAAAGTTTCCCGTCAGGTGTAAAAAGCATATTCCCCGGATGAGGATCGGCATGAAAAAGGCCGTCCCTTAATGCCTGGCGGAAAAAAGCCTTTAAACCGGCAAGGGCTATTTTTTTTCTCTCAGACCGGGTCATTACCGCCTTATCAAGGGGGATACCTTCAATAAAATCCATAGCCAGTATATTTTTTCCGCTTAACTTTTTTACCGGGGCGGGTATCAGAACATCTTCCATATCTGAATGGTTTTTTCTTATATTCTGAAGAATAATGGCTTCTCTCTTAAAATCCAGCTCCCTGTTTAAGGTAATCGTAAATTCTTCGCTTAACCTTCTCAACTGAAAATCTGAGGCTTCAGGTATCTTATCCTCTATAAAGCCGGCAATCATCTTTATAAGCCTGATATCCGCAGAGACTTTTTCCCTTACCCCGGGCCTTATAACCTTAAGAGCCACGCTCCTGCCCGAAGCTGTCCTTGCCCTGTAAACCTGGGCAATTGATGCGGAAGCAACCGGCTCTTCGATAAAGGTGATAAACTTCTCTCTCCACTCCTCCCCCCATTCCCCTATAAATATTTTTTCTATCTCCTCCAGCGGCGCGGGGCTCACATCGTCCTGGAGCCGTTTTAATTCCTTAAGGTAGCCCTCAGGCAGAATATCCGGGCGGGAAGAGGCAAACTGGCCCAGCTTAATATAAGTGGTTCCCAGCTCTTCCAGGGCCATAGAAAGGCGCTGCTGCGGGGTATGGCCGGCAATCTCCTTGCGGGTCCCGGGAAGAATAAATTTTCCGGGAATAGGAATATGACGGAAAATCTCCCCGAAACCGTAGCGGGCCATAACGGCGGTCACATCCTTCACCCTTTTTAATTCTCCGGGCCTGAGCTTTGCCAGTTCAAAAATATTCATATTCTCATTCTACAAAATATAGTTTCCGCTATCAACTGCCGGAGCCAGAGATAAAATAATATAATTTCAGTTCCCCAGCACCCCTATAAATATAACCCCGGCGGCCATAAGAAGAGTGCCCGCCGCCCTGTAAAAAGAGAATTTCTCCCTGAAGAAAAGGGTTCCCATAAGAAATGTAAAAATCATACCCCCTCTTTTCACGGCAATCACATAGCTGGCATATGCCTCCCTTATGGCCAGCATCTGAAAAAAGATCATGGCCGAACCCAGCAGTCCCAGCAGAAGAAAATTGGGCAGCCGGGGAATTATTTCACCTGAAAAATCTATTTTTAATTTAAAGATAATAGGATAAAAAAGAGCAAACCCTATATTATGGCATAAGGGAAAAAATACCGGGCCCGAAGAGTTGACCGCGATCTTATCCAGCGCGGCGGCAATGCTCCAGAGGGCGGCCACTCCCAGCATAAGAAGTGAGCCCTCCTCTTTTTTAATAGCCTTCAGGGGTTTAAGAATACCTTTTTTTATTTCCGGTCCGTTCAGAAGATAAGCTCCGGCGGAGACCATAAAAATCCCTGCCAGGCCGAAGAAACCCGGCATTTCCCCCAGTATGATAAGACCGGTAAGGATGAGAAAGACGGGAGTAAAGGCCAGGAAAGGAAAAGTAAGTGAAAGCCCGGAAAGAGAAATGGCCTTAACAAAAAAAGAAAAAGCAACCATATTTACGGCAAGGGAGCCGGCGGCGGCGGGCCAGAAACTTTTCTCAACCGGGGGAAGGCCCCTTAGAAAAAGAAGAAAAGCCAGGAACGGCAGGCCGAAAAAAAATATTGCCCAGGTAAGAATTTTTCTTTCCGTCAAAGATGAAAGTTTTTTTATCCAGGCGCCCTGGGCCCCGAAAAAAAGGGCCGCTAAGGAGGCAAAGAGAAACCACATCAGTTAGGGTTTTCTGTCCTCCACCTTAACTTCCCCTCCATCCCCTCGGCAATATTTGCAAGGTGGTCGGCTATCTTTTCCAGGTTATCAATAAG
>PWQF01000273.1 GCA_003556865.1 Elusimicrobiota bacterium
ATACCCAGGGATACCAGGGTCCCGGTATCCTCCGAGGTGAACTGGAGAGGGTTTCAAAAGCTTAATGAAATTTATTCCAGGCTGGAAAACGAGAGCAAAACCGTTGATGAGCATATGGATAAGTTCGGCGGGGTTTTAAATAGGATTTTAGGTGAACAAATTTCTTCAGATTTTTATATTATAGTTGACTATAATGCTTTCAGGGACTTTGTGGATGCAGCAGGCGGAGTTGAAATTGAGGTTAACTCCCATAAGCTATATACCGACCGGGCCCAGGATCTACATATAGATATAGCTCCCGGGACTCATAATATGTGCGGGGATACAGCTCTTAAGTATGTGCGCTACCGTGACCGGGTGAGAGGGGATATGGGCAGGCAGGTCCGGCAGCACAGGTTTCTCTATTCTCTTCTTGAGCAGCTGAAATCTTTTAAGGTTTTACCAAGGATTCCCGCTCTGGCGGAAGCAGTATTTTCCAACATACGGAGTAATATGAATATTTCTGATTTTATTGTAATAGCCGAAGAACTCCGGAGCTTCAGGCCGGAAAATTTCAGGGTTCAGCAAATCCCGGGAGAACCCGGTATGCGGTGGGGTATAAGCTACTGGGATATTGACCGGAGAGGTCTGGATGATATTGTGGATGTAATTTTAAATTCAAAATCAATAAACCTTCCCCTGCCTGCAGCGGACAGGCGGCGTAAGCTTGCCCGTACTGTAACTGCAGAGGTCTGGAACGCTTCGGGAATCCCCGGCATAGCCAGGGATACCACCCGTTACTTAAGAGAGCGCAATGTCGATGTGGTCCGTTACGGAAATTATGGTGTTATCAGGAGACAGACACAGATTATTTCCAGGAGGGGCGACAGAAACGCGGAACAGGGGGTAAGGGAAGTAGCGGCCATGCTCGGGTGCAGAAATACAAGGACGGATATAGATACAAGCAGAATGGTGGATATAAATGTGGTCATAGGTAAAGATTTTGTACCCCCCTGGGACGAACCGGATGGTTTTGCGGGGCTGAGCCGGCCATGAATAGATACTGCATATATTTTCAGGATATTTTAAAGTGAAGAAAAAGGAATTTACAGAGAAAATAATAAGGGCCCTTAAAGATAAGAAGGGAGAGGATACCGTGGCTTACGACGTAAAAAAATTAACCACATTTACAGATATTATAATTATAACAACAGCCCGATCTTCTGCCCAGATTAACGCAATACTTAAGGAGCTGAAGAAAAAGGTTCCGGAAAGGCCTCCAACTCATATAGAGGGAGATTCTTCTTCCGGATGGGTTCTTGCTGATTACGGTGAAACGGTCCTGAATATTTTCCTGCCGGAAATGAGGGAGTTTTACGGCCTGGAAAGGCTCTGGGGAGACGGAAAAAAAATAAATGTATGAAATAAAAATAAAAAAAATAATAGAAGAAGTTACAGGTTTAAAAGAGGCCAAGCTTACAGTTCCCCCGCCTAGCTTCAAGGGTGATCTTTCTACCAATGCTGCCATGACCGCCGGGATGGACCCCCGGAAGCTGAGCCGGGCTCTTCTCTCAATGAAGGAAGTGGATGAAGTTACTACTGCAGGCCCCGGATTTGTAAACATAATCCTGAAACCGGAGGCTTACTGCAATGAACTTAGCCAGATTCTGGCCGGGGCTGAAAACTACGGAAGCGCCACCGGTAAAGGAACTGTTCTTTTTGAAATGGTCAGTTCCAATCCCACCGGTCCGCTTCATATCGGCCACGGCCGGGGAGCGGCCATAGGTGATTCTATGGCCAGAATATTCAATAAAACAGGATATGATGTTTACAGGGAGTATTATGTTAATGACAGCGGCAATCAGATGCGGCTTCTGGGAGAAAGCGTGAGCCGGGTAAGCCGGGGTTTAAAGCAGCCTGAAGAGGGCTACAGGGGGGCATATATAGAGGAAATAGCAGAAAACCTTCCTCCGTCCGATGATATTGCAGCAGCAGCAGGAGAGAAAATTCTTCGCGGACATATAAAGGTGCTGGAAAAATTTAAGGTTAAGTACGACAGCTTTGTCCGTGAAAGCCATTTTGATAAGACAGGCAGCATAAATAATCATATAGATAAAATGAAGAAGAGAAACCTGACCTACCTGAAAAAAGGTGCGCTCTGGTTTAAATCTACCCGCTTTGGAGACGACTCTGACCGGGTTCGTAAAAAAAGACGGGTCATACACCTACTTTGCCGCTGACTGTGCATATCACTCCCACAAGGCTTCGCGGTTTCCTTTCCTGGTAAACATCTGGGGCGCCGACCATCACGGTTACGTTCCCCGGCTGAAGGCTTTCTGGGAATCCTTCGGGTATGCGGAGAATAAGAAACTTGAAATAGTTCTTTACCAGCTTGTGGACCTTTTAAGAGGGGGTAGAAAAGTGTCTATGTCCACCCGGGCCGGTGAATTTGTGACGCTGGATGAAGTGATAAAAGAGGTGGGAAGTGATGCGGCAAGGTTTTTTATGCTTATGAGAAGCTCTGACGCACCCCTGGAATTTGATCTTGAGCTGGCAAAAGAGGAATCTTCTAAAAATCCGGTTTACTATGTGCAGTATTCCCATGCCCGCATATGTTCCGTATTCAGAAAAAAAGGAATCAGTTTTAATAGCATAACCCCCGATACTGCCCGCGGAGCGGGGGCAGAGGAGAGGGCTCTTATAAAGCTTTTGGCCCATTACCCGGCTATTCTTGAAAAAAGCTGCCGCCTTTACGCTCCCCATCTTATTACTGACTATCTTAGAGAGGTATCCTGCGGGTTTCATAAGTACTATGATACGGTGAGAGTTATAGGAAGCCCTGAAGAAAAAGCCCGGCTGGCTCTTTTAAAGGGGGTAAAGGAAATTATAAAAGATGCCTTATCCCTGGTAGGTGTGTCGGCACCGGAAAGGATGTAGGGGTGAAAATAAAGTGGTTTGGAATGGGATCTTTTCTTCTTATTTCCGGCAATGGTAAAAAAATAATTATGGATCCCTACGACCCATCCACAGGCTACAGTATTCCCGAAGAGGCTCCGGATATAGTGACGGTCTCCCATAATCATTTTGACCACTCTGCCGTAGGGACCCTTAAGGGGGAGCCTTATCTTTTAAGCAGGGAAGGGGATTATAGCCGGGAGGGAATAAATTTCCGGGGTGTTAAAACCTTTCACGATAACTGCAGCGGTTCGCTGAGGGGTGAAAATATCGCATATTCGGTTGAAATAGATAACATTTTTTTTGTTCATCTGGGCGATATAGGCCATATTTTAAGCAGCAGCCAGCTGGAGGCCCTTATGCCCTGTGATATACTGGCCCTTCCCGTAGGCGGGGTTTTTACCGTGGGAGCAGAGAAGGCTGCAAAGATAGCCTCCCTTTTTTCCCCCTCATATATAATACCTATGCATTATTCCACCCCTTCCTGCACTCTTTCTTTAAAGAGCGAAACAGAATTCATAAATCTTTTTTCAGAAGTAGAAAGGCAGAGAGAATGGGAAGGAGGGAGGGGGGATCTTCCAAAGCAGGGCCGGGTACTGGTTTTAAGGGCTGCCGGTGAACTTTAAGGTTATATGAAAATAAAGGATATTGAAAAAAAGCTGAATGAAATCAGCGCCGCCATAGGGAAAGTTAATCATAAAATGAAATTTCTTGAAGAGGAAATAAACCGGGTGCGAATAGAAAGAGAGCAGCTCCTGGATGAGAGGAAAAAGTGCGTGGATAGCGAGGTGGCTTTTGAAATTAAAAAAATTTCAGAATTTGTGGAAAACTCCCTTCGTGCCATTTCAGAGCAGACAACCGACCAGTTATACCGACTGCACAGGGAAAGCCGGATAGCTGCGGGCAAGGCAAAAAATGATGCAAAAGAGAAACTTAGCTCCATAGAAAAAAAAGCGGAAAAGAAGCTTGCCACTAAAGTTAAAAAAACCATTAAAAAGGAAACAGACCGTATTAAGGACGAGCTGGTTCAGATGGAGATGAATGCCATAACAGATGATCTTACCCGGGCTTTTAACCGCCGGTATTTTGAACCCCGGATGAGGGTGGAAATGGGGATAGCCCGCCGCAGCGGCCGACCTATGTCTATAATATTATTTGATATTGACGGATTTAAGGAAATAAACGATATCTACGGCCATCAGGCCGGCGATATGGTCCTCTCCAGCCTGGCTTCCCGGCTTTCGGATGACCTTAGAAAAGAGGACGTGCTGATACGCTACGGGGGTGAGGAATTCGTAATAATTCTTCCGGGGGTTAAAAAAGAGCAGGCTTTAAAGACTGCGGACAGGCTCAGAAGCAGAGTCTCTCAGGAAAAATTAAAATGGGAGGGGAGCAGTTTTAACATAACGGTTTCGGGGGGGGTTGCTTCTTATCCGGATGAGGCTAAGGAATTTTCCTTATTATTTAAGAAAGCTGACGAAAAACTTTTAAGATCTAAAAAATCAGGAAAAAATAAAATAACAGGCTGACAGCTGAAAGAAGGTGTTTGTAATGAAAAAAGATTTTATTAAGGCGGCGCAAAATTACAGGGAGGATTTAAGCAGGTTTTTAAGAGACCTTATACGTATCCCCAGTGAAAGCTGCAGGGAGCAAAAAGTTGTTGAGAGAATAAAAGAGGAAATGGAAAAGCTGGGGTATGAGGCTGTCAGGATTGACGGCATGGGAAATATCCTGGGGCGGATAGGCAGCGGGCCCAAGGTTATAGCTATGGATGGCCACGTGGATACAGTGGGGGTGGCAAATATTGATCTTTGGGAGCGGGATCCCTACGGGGGCTCAATGGAAAAGGGTATTATATACGGGCTGGGAG
>PWQF01000058.1 GCA_003556865.1 Elusimicrobiota bacterium
CTATTTTAATTTAAGTACTCTCCTGCCTGTATTTACTCGGTAGTAAATATCTGAAACCCGGCATAACCTTCCATACCGTGCTGGGTTATATCCAGACCCTTAAACTCATCATCCCTGGAAACCCTCAGGCCGCCTACTGCTTTATCAATCAGTTTAAACAGTATAAACATGAATACAGCCACGAAGAGTACAATTGTAAACGTCCCCAGTGTCTGAACACCTAGTTGTCTAAAGCCTCCTCCGTTAAGGAACCCCAGGTCTCCGAAAATACCCACGGCCAGAGTCCCCCATATACCGCACATTCCATGAACGGGAAAGGCTCCTACCGGGTCGTCCACTTTTATTTTGTCCAGGAATCTCACCCCTTCAATCATTATTATTCCGCCAATGGCTCCTATAAAAATAGCTTCCACAGGAGAAACAAAAGCACAGGGAGCGGTTATCGCTACCAGCCCCGCAAGCACACCGTTCATTATCAGGGTAAGGTCCGGTTTTCCAAATTTCTTCCAGGCATAAAACATGGCAGTCAGGGCGCCGGCGGCCGCAGCCAGGTTTGTTGTTATGGCAACATGGGCCATTAAAGTTCCGTCTCCGACCTCAAGCGTAGAACCGACATTAAACCCGAACCAGGCAAACCATAAAATCAGCGTGCCCAGGGAGGCCAGGGGAAGAGAGGATCCCGGGATGGCCCTGGGGGTTCCGTCTTTTTTAAACCTCCCTATCCTCGGGCCGAGCACGATTGTTCCTACTAGAGCCGCCACTCCTCCTACGGCATGGACCACGGTAGAGCCGGCAAAATCAGTAAAACCCATATTTTCCAGCCAGCCCCCTCCCCATACCCAGCGCACCGCAAAGGGATATACCAGCAGCGACATCAAAAAGGAATAAATAAGGTACCCCTTAAACTTCATCCTTTCGGCAACTCCTCCGGCAACAATGGTGGCTGCCACTCCGGCAAACACCGCATGAAAAAGCCATTCGGCATACAGCGGCAGGTCGCCGGATGTCAGTCCGCTCAAAAAGAGACCTCTTGTCCCCATAAAGGCGCTGCCGGGGCCGAATGCGATTGCATAACCGAATATGAAAAACCCCATCGAAGCCATACAGAAATCCATGAAGTTCTTGGTAAGTATGCTGCAGGAATTTTTTGTCCTTATTAACCCGGACTCAAGCATACCGAAACCCGCCTGCATTATAAAAACCAGAAAGGCCGCAATCAGGACCCACAGTGTATTTACCCCTACAACAACGGCATAATCACCCCCGGCAAAAGCGTCGCTTACCAGCAGAGCTGTTATCGCCACGGCTAACAAAGGCAGGAGATACTTTAATTTCTTCATCTTACTGAGCCTCCTTGAACTTTAATTCTTTTAAATACTCTTTTGGAACCCGTCTTAAAATCCAAAACCGAGCGAAGCACCGGCAAAGAACAGGTTCTCATCCGTCTCCTCCTCCATATCTCCGAACGGGATAACGTATCCAAATGACGGGGTCAGATCAAGACCTTCAAAAAGAGCAAAGGTGAACGATAGCCCCGCCGAAGCATCCCCTCCGTTGCCGTCTATCCACATACCGTCGTTTATACCGACGCTGAGATAGTAATCCATTGATTTTGAGGGACCCAATTCCTCTGAACGGGAAACTTCGGCTAAAACGTAGCTTCCGTCACCCTCGTCATAGTCGCTGAAGAAGAAGAGAGCCGTTGAGAAGAAACTATCCAGAGCGCCTCCAATGTAAAACTCTCCGGAAGAGTCATCAGCCGCCGGGAAAACATAAAAGGTATGGCCCGCCGAAACCGATATCCCACCGAAATCATATGTATAATCGACAACATAATCTATTTCCGAAGAATTTACCGGGTCATCGAAGACAAGCTTATTGCTTGTCAGCCACTCTACACTCAGACCTCCGTAGGCAACAGATATCCCTGTCTGCACTACAGGATCGGGATCCAGTTCAAAACCCCTCCAGACATAACTGCTGAAAAGATCAATATTGCCCCCTATGCTTACTTCCGAGCCTGACAGGATTCCGTCTGCATGCAATAAAACCGTACTCAATGCATACACACCCAGAACCGCAATACAACTTTTCATTTTTTTAACCATTTTCCACCTCCGTTTTTCTTTTCTCCCTTTACCCATAAAAAAAAGGCGTTTTAAAATACTCTCTTACGTTGAAAGTAAATAAAACGCCTTCGTTTTAATATTAAGTTTTCCGTGCCTTCGCTGGCACCCTGTTCCTTTACCTATACAAGTAAAAAAAAAAGATCCTTGTTAACTCTCCCTCTTCATTCTCCTTATTTTTCTTGTAAAACTTATACCATAGTGATGGAGAATATCATTCTTCTTTTAGAAAGGTTCTTCTTTGAGCGGTACTGTATGCCTATAAAATTTTAAAAAAAACAAATCCCGGGATAAGATTCCGGACTCCTCAGGGGGACAGTTAACCAGTTCTCCTATTCAGGTACGCCATTATAATCATAACCGATGCGGGCGTTACACCGGGAATCCTGGAAGCCTCTAAAACGGTTGCTGGACGTGCTGCTTCAAGTTTCTCCCGGGCTTCTGTAGAAAGGCTGTCTATTTTGAAATAATCCGTTTCTTCCGGGATTCTCATACCTTTAAGATCATTGAGCTTCATAATTTCTCTGTTCTGGCGTCTAATATATCCCTCGTATTTTATATCCGCTTCAAGCTGACGGGCTATATCATGCGATATATCTTTAAGCTCGGGAACAGAATCCAGCAGTTCTTCCACTCCTGTTCCCTCCCTTATCAGACTGAAAGCCGAAACTTTACCCGAGTCAGTCTCTATCTCTTTTTTCTGCAGTATCCGGTAAGCTTTTTTAAGTAATTCTTTTCCTGAAAGAACCATATTGTGCAGTTCTTCAGATACGCAGGCATACCTGAACCCTTTCTCTGTAAGCCTTAAATGCGCATTATCCTCTCTGAGCATAAGCCTGTACTCAGCCCTGGCAGTAAACATCCTGTAGGGTTCTTTTGTTCCGCGCGTTACAAGATCGTCTATCATAACACCTATGTAAGCCTCGTGCCTTTCAGGTATAAAAGGCTCTTTTCCAAGTATTTTTGCGGCCGCGTTTATCCCGGCTACAACCCCCTGCCCCGCAGCCTCTTCGTACCCGGTTGTGCCGTTTACCTGACCGGCAAAATATAGCCCGTTAATTTTTTTTGTTTCAAGCGTTCTTTTGAGCTGCCTTGGATCTAAAAGATCATACTCCACCCCATATCCGAATTTAATAATTTTGGCCGACTCAAGCCCTTTGATCGTTCTGATAAAATTCTCCTGAACATCCTCCGGCAGCCTTGTTGATATGCCGTTAGGATAATAGATGCTCTCATCGCAAGTTTCGGGCTCCAGAAAGATCTGATGACGCTCCGCCGACGGAAATTTAACAAGTTTATCTTCTATGGAAGGGCAGTACCTGACACCGGTTCCTTCTATCATCCCGGCATAAAGAGGGGAGCGGTCAAAAGCCTCCCGTATCAGAGAATGAGTTTTTTTGTTTGTATGGGCAATAAAACAGGGAAGAAGCCGATTCTTTATTTTTTTTGTGAATACAGAGAATCCCCTCAAATTCTCATCGGAAGGCTGCTCTTTAAGAAGAGAAAAATTAATGCTTTTTCCATCTATCCTGGCACAGGTTCCGGTCTTAAACCTCAGCATATCAAAACCCAATTCTTTAAGGTTTTCAGTAAGGCCGCAGGAGGCCGGTTCACTATCTCTTCCCCCGTCACGGCCCTTGAGACCGGTAAAAAGCCTGCCTCCAAGGAAGGTCCCCGGGGCAAGTATAACCGCCCGGCTTTTAATTACTTCTCCGTCCTTCAATATTACTCCGGCCACACGGTCTCTATCTAAATGTAATGAATCTGCTATACCTTCCCTTAACTCAAAGCCTACCTGCTCATCAACCTGCTTGGTGATAAAATCCCTAAAAAAATTTCTGTCAACCTGGGCTCTGCCTGCCCTTACTGCAGGGCCCCTTGACATATTAAGCGTTTTGAAGTGTATGCAGGAATAGTCCGCCGCCCGGCCTATAAGCCCGCCGAGAGCATCCACTTCCCTGACTATTTGAGCTTTCCCAAGGCCGCCGACAGCCGGATTACAGGAAATAACACCAAGGTTATTCCTGCTCATACTGATAAGAATAACCGAGCACCCCATACGGGCGGCAGCAGATGCCGCCTCAACTCCCGCATGCCCTCCCCCTACCACTATAATATCGCAGCTGATATTATTCACTGCAGAGCCTCCCCTGGAAAGTATTTCTCCCCTCCAGCTCTTTTATAATACCTTCTCTTACAGCCGAACTCTCTTTAATCCAGGGCGGAGCGACAAGCATATCATCCGCGCAGTCAGCGGAAAGGCGCTGTATAATTGTGATGGGATGCAAATTCTCAATTACTTTTACCGCAGCTTTTATATATTCATCCATATTCATAATTTTAATCTTCCCTCTGATATATTCTTCTTCCAGGGGAGTTCCCTTCATAACGTGCAGGGGATGAAGTTTTACCCCTTCAAGTTTCAGTCGTGCCGTTTCAGAGGCTGAAAAAACAAAATCATCTTCATCCTCTCCGGGAAGGCCTATTATAAGGTGCGCGCATATTTTTACGTCAGGGACCCGGCGGGTAAGTTCAACTGCCTTCAAAAAATCAGAGTAGGTGTGTCCCCTGTTAATCCTTCTAAGCGTATCATCACTTGAACTCTGCATCCCGTACTCTATCCAGACCTCATAATTCTCACAGTAACCGGCTATAATA
>PWQF01000262.1 GCA_003556865.1 Elusimicrobiota bacterium
GAGAAGATTGTAGATGTTGATCTGTGATATTTTAATACGGTAAAAGAGTTGAATCCGGAATTTTTTCACAGGCCGGTTATGCTTTCAGAGGTTTTATCAGTTTTGCGGCCTGCTCCGGGTGACACAATTATTGACGGGACAGTGGGTGAGGGTGGGCACGCCTTGGCTGTTGCCGCCTCTTTAAGTCCTGGCGGCAGACTTATAGGCATAGATAAAGATGCTGATTCTTTAAAAACAGCTGAAAATAGGCTGTCAAAGCTGGATGCAGAAGTTTTTTTATGTCATGGCTCATATGCAAATATGAAAAATTTTCTAGAGCCTATAGGTTTAAAAAAAGTTGAAGGTGTCCTGCTGGACCTTGGCTTTTCTATGAGGCATATAAAAAAATCTGGCCGAGGTTTTAGCTTCAGGGAAAATAATGTGGCAGATATGCGGTATAATACTCAAAAGGGAGTGCCGGCCTGGAAATGGATTAAAGGTGCAAAACTGGAAGAAATTAAAAAAGTTTTAAAAGAATTGGGGCAGGAAGAGGAAAGTTTAAGGGTGGCAAAGGCCTTAAAAAAACTGGGTGAAAATAAAGGGCCTTTCAGTTCTCGCTGCCTATCGGAGACTATTTATAAAGTTAAAAAAAATAAAAATTTAAAAATAGATCCCGCCACCAAAACATTTCAGGCTATAAGAATAAAGGTTAATTCTGAGTTAGAAGAGCTCAAAAAAGGCTTAAACGAATCAGTCAAAATCATAAAAAAGGGCGGACGACTTGCGGTACTTACTTATCACTCCCTTGAGGATCGAATAGTTAAAGAATTTTTGTCATTTTATTCCGGAAAATGCTTTTGCCCCCCTGAAATTCCCGTCTGTACCTGCGGTAATGGTCAGCGTCGCCCCCGGCTTAAAATAATTAATTCTTCAGGGGCTAAGCCGTCAGAAAAAGAGATAAAAATCAACCCCGCTTCCCGTAGCGCCCGTTTGAGGGCCGGGGAGCTTGAAGAAGAATGAAAATAAAAAAATTTTTCTGCATATGCGTTCTTGTCTTTGGTGTTCTGGCTTTTTTTACATGGCAGGGTGTAACTATTTTCAGGCTGGGCTATATGGTTAAAGAAGCTTCAGAGGAACTTCGTTCAGAAGAAATAAAAAGACAGAGAATTCTTAAGGAGTACAGAAGCGCAGCAAGTCTGGAAGAAATTGAGAGGAATGCCCGTTCTGCGGGTATGAAGGTTCCTTATGGGGAGAGTATTGATTTTGTTAAGGTGTGCCCAAAAATACTTTTTCCTTCTTCTGGCAGGAAAGTTAATCTTTTGTCTTATTTGCGGGAAGTTCTGACTGCATCGGAAGCGGAGGCGGGGGAATGAATAAATGAATACTAAAATCAGGATTTGGGCCATGATGTGTGTTACTGTACTTATTTTTTCAGTACTGGGTATGCGCCTTTTTTATATACAAATAGTTCAGCATCAGTATTTTGCCCGCAGGGCACGGGGACACTATACTTTTGTGGAGCAGAATATAATTCCTCCCAGGGGTGAAGTTTTTGACCGTAAGGGAGAAGTTATGGCTTTAAACCGTCATACCTATTCTGTAGGAGTGAACCCGGCCCATATAAATTCAACTGAAGAAATTTTGCCTATTCTCGCCCGGACCCTAGGGAAAACAGAAAGTAAGATAAGAACACGTTTAACCGGAGCGGGAGGGTTTAGGTGGCTTAAGCGTCATGCGGAACCGGAGCATGTAAGAGAACTTCATAAATATTCCACCCGGGGAATTGTACTGGTAAGAGAAAATCACAGGATATACCCTAACGCTCCGGTTGCTTCGGATGTCGTAGGCACCGTAGGAACGGATAATCAGGGGTTATCGGGTATAGAGCACAGTCTAGAAGGATATCTTAGAGGAAAACCTCTTAAGAGAAAAATGATAAAAGATGCCAGAGGCCGGACAATATATCTTGATCCCGGAGAAAGTGACAACTGTAATGGTAACTCTAAAATTCACCTCACTATTGACAGCGGACTCCAGTATATAGCCGAAAGAGAAATAAAAAGTGGTCTGAGCCGCTATGGAGCCCAAAGA
Organism: Elusimicrobiota bacterium; assembly: GCA_003556865.1. The sequence goes on from PWQF01000262.1 coordinate 2,071, forward strand.
GCTATGGCTATAATTCAGGAGCCTAATACGGGAAGGATTTTAGCAATGGCCACCTATCCCAAACATGATCATAGCCAAGGTATGCCTGAGGATACGGATATGCTTAAAATTATGCCGGTTACAAATATTTTTGAGCCAGGGTCAACATTTAAAATATTTACTGCCGCTGCAGCATTGGAGGAAGGAGTTGTAGAAGTCAATGAACAGTTTAACTGTGAGGGGGGAACTTATACGGTGGGAGGGTTTCCCATAAGAGACTTTGAAGCGCACGATTTTTTAAGTTTCAGGGAGGTAATAATGTATTCCTCTAATATAGGCACGGCTAAAGCAGCAGAGCGCTTAGGGGAAAACCTTCTTTATAAATATGCCCGGGATTTTGGTTTCGGTAACTTTACTGGTATAAAACTTCCGGGAGAGCCCCGGGGGATATTAAGAAAACCCGACAGGTGGTCCGGAACCAGCCTTTCCAGAATTTCTTTTGGTCAGGAGGTAGGAGTTACCGCACTTCAACTTGCCTCAGCTATTTCCGCAGTTGCCTGTGGAGGTGTTTTATACCAGCCGCAAATAGTAAAAAGTATTAATCGGGGGGGGCGGGTAAGGGAGTATGAGCCGCTGCCCATAAGAAGGGTAATAAGTGAAAGAACTGCAGCTAAAGTCAGCTCCATTCTTCAGGATGCAGTGAAGGAGGGTTCAGGAAAAAATGCAGCATTAAACGGTTACGCGGTTGCGGGTAAGACTGGTACGGCCCAGAAGTTTGACCCCCAGACTTTTACTTATGCCCAGGACCGTTATATAGCCTTGTTCGGAGGATATATTCCTGCGGATGAGCCTCGCCTTACCATATTAGTTGTTTTTGAAGAGCCGGAAGGCCCGTTTCACTGGGGCGGATATGTGGCCGCACCAGTATTCGCCTCTATTGCCCGAGCGTCCTTAAATTACCTAAACATCCCTCCTGCTGCAGCAAAAGAGATGGTAAGAAAATGAAACTTAAAAATTTTTATCAGGCCTATAAACCTCTGAATTGTATTTCTCCGGAAGTAAAAGTAAAAGGTTTTGCGGTAAATTCAAAAGATGTTATGAAGGGGGATATCTTTTTTGCTTTAAGGGGAAGCAGGACCAGCGGAATACGTTATGTGAGGGAAGCTCTCTATAGAGGTGCCGTGGCAGTAGCTGTAAAGGAAGGAGAAGATAGGGGGATAGCTCTATCTGCTCCTCTGTTGAGAGTTAAAGATCCTAATATGGCTTTAAGTAGGTGGTCGGCAGCTTTTTATAATTACCCAACTAAAAAAATGAATATAACCGGCGTTACCGGAACCAACGGAAAAACTACTGTGAGTTCGCTTATATATCAGATACTTAAATTTAGGGGGAAAGCCGGGATTATAGGTACTCCGGGGTACAGTTTCGGAAAGAAAAAAGGAAAATTTACCATGACCACTCCCCGCTCTCATGAACTTCAGAAAATTTTTTCCCAGATGCTAAAGGATGGAGTTAAAAATGCTGTAATGGAAGTTTCTTCTCATGCTCTAAAACTTAAAAGAGTTGAGGACGTTCATTTTTCAGCGGCGGTATTTACCAATCTTACCCGGGACCATTTAGACTTTCACGGCAGCTTCAGTGATTACTTTAAATCAAAATTGCATCTATTCAAACTGCTTAAAAATAATAGGGCAATAATTAATATTGATGATGAATATGGGAGAAAAATAAAGGAAATGATTGATTTTAATCCGGCTACCTACGGTATAAAAAAAAAAGCCCTCTACAGGGCACGGATTAAACAATTAACCCTTCGGGGAAGCAGCTTTAACTTTTTTGCTCCCGGAAAATTTAATAGAGAAATTAATATTAAAATGGCAGGACGGTATAATGTATATAACTGCCTGGCCGCTATGGCCTGGGCAGCAGAGAAAGGAGAAGATATGGAAACTTTATGCACTGTAGTTTCAGAAGCAAAACCGGTTCCGGGGCGTATGGAAATAGTACTTCGGGAAGGCCCTGGCGGCAGGGTGGTGGTAATAGATTACGCTCACACCCCGGATGCTCTGGAAAATGTTCTTAAATCACTGGCTGAGATGACCAAAGGCAGGCTTATATCAGTTTTTGGATGCGGAGGGGACCGGGATAGGGAGAAGAGGCCGATTATGGGTGAAATAGCGGGAAAACTATCAGATGCGGTGTTTATTACTTCAGATAATCCCCGCCACGAGGATCCCATTTCTATAATTCTGGACATTGAGCTGGGGGTAAGAAAAACAGGAACAGATTATTTTGTATTTCCGGGGAGAGAGGAATGCATAGAGGAGGCAATAAAGTTCTCCCAAGATGAGGATTGCATTCTTATTGCGGGTAAAGGAGATGAGGAGTACCAGATAATAGGAAACAGAATGATTCCTTTCTCTGACCGTTTAATAGCTAGAAAATATCTTTAGAGTTTTCTTTTTATGCAATGAAACTTAAAGATTTAAGCAGTCTTACCGGAGGACAGCTTAAGGGAAAGGGAGACGCAAATGTAAAGAATGTAGTATGTGATTCCCGGAGGGCAGAAAAAGCTTCGGTCTTTTTTTGTCTTAGGGGAAAAAAATGTGATGGGCACGACTTTGCTAAGGCGGTAAAAAAAA
>PWQF01000013.1 GCA_003556865.1 Elusimicrobiota bacterium
AATACAGGCTCCGGGCCCTTAAGACCGGCGCTGCTGTTTATTCTCCGGAGGAGAGAGGCCTTATTATGCCCGAGCAGGCCCTTAAGACTGAAAGTGAAGAGTTTTCTGTCCTGATAAGGGGCGGTTTAAGAAATCTTAACAGCGAAATAGTTAATGCCCTGGGAATTATACCTTATGGAGAGGAGTTGGATTTTTCCGAGATTCTTTCCGAGGCAGGTATAAACCGGGGTGAGAATTTAGAAGAACTTTCCGGGCGGGGAGATGAACTTATGCTGCTTATTCTGGAAAGTATTGAGAACGATGATTTTGAAAGCCTAAGACCTTATCTAATTGAATATATAAACCTTGTGGACAGCACAATGGACTCGCTTTTTAGTGATTATAACAGGGGAGTTCTTTACGGACTTAAAGGCGAAATGAGTTCTATCGAGGAGAGGTATGATGCACTTTTTATACTCCAGAAGCTTTCAATGGCTGTGGGAGAGGAAGTTGATCTGCGTATGCAGGAAAATATAGCACAGGCCCATCCCCGGCTGGTTTCACTTGACAACCTTCAGCGGGGAGAGGCTTTTCTTTCCTTTAACTCCCGTGTTGGAAAGGTTTTTGTCTCGGATATGGAAAAGCTTAATGATGAGATAATAGATTTATTTAAACTTAATTATCCTGAAATTGCCGCTCAGATGCCTTCGGATGAATGGATAAGAGAGGTTTTCGGGGAGCCTGAAACTGTAAATGAACTGAAAGAGGGTATAAGAGCTTACTACAGGGAGATTGAGCCTGCCTTTATAAACTATATTGAAAGCCGGGGTGGAATACTTAAGCCCGGCGGGCTTTTTGAGGTGGTTGATATGGAACTGGCAAAAGCAGGCAACCTGGAAGAATTAAAGGTATCGCTTCATGAGATTATGAATTTTATGCATTATTCGCTGAGCAGTTCTTTTGAAGGAGCCGCCGCGCTTGCCCCGACCAGACAATTTCTAGGTGAAATACAGGAGAGTTACGGATATCTGAGCGGCAGCATTGACTCCTATATAGAATATGTTGATTTTACAAATGAGTCTCTGGCTGAATATGCAGGTTTTATTGACAGGGATACAGGAGATGCGCTATCAAACCTTTCTTCTGAATACCAGGGAGAAGAGACTTTTATCGGAATGGTGGTTGCCGAGTACAGGTACTGGGAACAGGTGGATGAGGCTCTTGGGGAACTTGCCGTAAAACACGGGGTTGAATGTGAGATTGGAAGGATAGCTGAAAAAAGGCTGGCACAGGCCGGGGATATGGACGACCTTGCCTTTATACATCAGCAGCTTCTTTTTGAAACCCAGATTATTATGGAAAAGATAATGCAGTCACAGATAAGCCTTATCGGTATGGCGGCAAATATGGTTTATATAGAGGAGCTGCCCCCCCACTACGTGGCCCGTTGGATAGATGTTGATATCAGTCCCCGTTCTTTTCCTGACGGTGATACTTTCAGGGATACCAGCGGAGTCTACTACCGGACTGCCCTTTACAATACCAGGGACCCCGGGGACCCCGGATTTACCGAGGAAGAGAAAATTGAAGGGCGCAACCTGTTTATGGGGATGTTCCCCTCGGAGGGAAGGGTTCTTGCAGTTACTGATATGAGGGATCCCGTTGATCAGTACGGCCGCAGAGTTGCCTGGATATTTTCAGATACAAACGGTGACGGAGTGCTGCAGAATGTTAACCTCAGGATGGACCAGAGCCCCCTGACGGACAGGCGCTACATTAATCTTTTACCGGAGAGGGAAAATAATTCCATGCTGCATACCGGCAGCATAAGTACCGATGCCGTTGGGGATCCGGACGAGAACTTTTATGTAGCCCTGGAGGCTGATATGAAAAGGATAGAGGTCGGCCTTCAATTTATAAGCGGAGACCCTGAAGCCGGACAAGGCCTTGTCCGGCAGGCCCGGGAAATATTCCAGAATAATCCCTCCGACAGCAGGAACCTGGGTAACTTTATGGACCAGCAGCTTGAGTTTGCCCGTTATCTGGACAACCTTATATTTGAAACCGTCAAGGAAAGCGGCGGCCATTACCAGCCCGGCTCTCTTGAACAGATAGCGGCCAGTTTCCACGGCTATACTGAAGATGAAGCAGCCAGGGTGCATCAGAAGGTTATAGCCGAGGCCGGAAGGATACTGGGCAACGTGGCCATACAGAACGAGGATAGCCTTAGGGGAGTTTACGACCATCTTTTCGGGGAAGTGAACAGCGCTCCCGCCTTTTACGGTTCGGTTTCGGTAATAAATAATGAGATTATTATGCAGATGGAGAAGGTGGATGCTGAACTGGCTGAGAGCCTGGAGGATGAATTAAGGATAATTTCATTTAACCGCAGCGGCGGGCTTGATGCGGTAAAAGAGTATATGATTCAGTGGGGCCGGGCTATGGATACTGCTCTTTCCCAGATGGAAGGGGCGCGTTACAAGCCTGAAATGATTACCATGCTTATATCTTCCGTAGAGGAAGCCCGGGATATAAGAGAGGCTGTATCTATATTTGAGGGGGCTGTCGACCAGTATTCACGGGCTGCCAGCCCCCTGCTCAGGGATGAGGCAAAAGCACGCTTTGCCCAGGGCCAGGATATGCAGAGATATGAAAGAGTTGTAATGAATAATGCCTGGCTTTCCGTGTATGATGCCGGCAGGGCGCCCACTGTTTCCGGCCGGGAAAAATTACTGCGGGGAGCCCAGGTAGGGGCGGCGGATAAATATGTAAAGATAATAAGTTTGGAAAATATAGTTAAAAACGCCGCCGGAGGGGCAATCTCCACGGTAGTAAGAATACTTCTTTTAAGCACTCCCCTTGCCCCACTGGTTATACTGGATATGGTTCCCCGGCTTATTTACTCTGTGACCGTCTGGAGCGCAATGCACAGAAGATCTCCGCCCGCAGAACTGGTGGAAGAGGCTCAAAATGCGCGCCCCCTCGGGCAGAAACCCAGTTTTGAAAACGGCTACCGGGCCGCAGTTTACCAGTCCTACAAAGAAGGGCTTCCCCCGGTTCTTTCCGTGCATAAGGAGACTTTTGAAAAAGTATCTCCATTTATACAGGAATATTTTATCAGGCAGGCAAAAAATACTTATATTGTGGATTCCTATGCCGGCGGCAGGAAACTTGCCGGATGGCCTTTGAGAAGGTTAAAGTTTTTCAGGGAAATGGCAGTTTTCATCCTTACCGTTATGGGTACCCGGCTTACCGGTCCCAGGGATCAGGAAGAAAGAGATGAGATATTCACCGCAGGAAGATTATTATTGCTCTGCACCCCCCTGGCCCCTGTAGTTATAGCCTATTTTGCGCCCAGGCTTATTAATGCCTTTATTGTCTGGTATAACCTGCATACATCAGCACCGGAAAAGAGCCTTGTGCCGGAAGCCCGCGAGGCGGAGCAGCTTCAGCAGGCTCCCGTTTATGAAAACGGATACAGGCCGGCCCTGGTCCTCCCGGACACCGAAGGCTCTCAGCCCCGTCTTTATGTCCATAAGAAAACTTTCAAAAAACTTTCCCCGCATCTGCAGAGGTATTTTATCAGGCAGGCAAAAATTTCTTACAGCGCCGCCCGCAGGGCCGAGGGAAGCAGGCTCCGCGCTCTCTTTTTAAAAGCCTGGGACTTTTCAAAAAACACTGCCGGACTTATATATATGGTCTCGGCCGGTGCGGCATTAACGGGTTTTAATTTCATTTCAGCAATTTTCAGAAGAGGCTCATATGATTCAGGGGATGAAGAAGAAAAAACTCATTTTAAAAGTACCGAAAGGGTAGAAAAACCCGCCCTCTTAAGAAGAATATCCGATAAGTCTAAAAAGGCCCTGGCCGTAATTATAGCGGCAGCAATGATAACTGCCGCCGCCAGCTGGGCGATTCCTCATGTATCTGATTATATTGACAGCAGAAGGCAGGATGAGACAGAAAAAACAGAAGAGGTAAAAGAAACTGAAATTCCTGCAGAAGATGAGATTACCCTTGACCCCGGGGAAGAAAAAGAGAGGGAAGAGCAGAAAGATACGGATGAGGAGAAGGAGGATATCTCCCCGGAAACGGGAACATATGAATTTAATATAGGAGGAGAAAATTTAAACCTGGAAGTGGTCAGGTCTGATGCAGAGACAGGTGTTAATTTAATGGCTCTTCCCGGGGAATACCATTTAGGCTACTATTCACAGGCCAGGGAGGGAGTTGATATCTTTTTTACTCCCGTGGGCCTCAGGGATCCCCATACTGAAATTACTCTTACCGAAAAGCAGCTTATATATGACATAGTTAATGCCGAATCAACAATAGATTTTGCCATTTACGGGCTAAACAGGGCAAGTATTGTGAAAGCTCTGAAAGAGGCAGCCGACAGCGGAGTGAAGATAAGAATTGTAGGGGATGAAGAACGAGGCGAAATTAATCCTGCATATGCACCTGCTTTTAATGAGCTTAAGAGGCATCCCAATATAAGTCTCACTTATGTAAACAGATCGGGTATAATGCATAACAAGTTTTTTGTTATTGACGGAGATACAGTCTGGACAGGAACCCAGAATATGACAGATACCGGGTTTACTATGAACGATAACAAGTTCTTCCGGATGGAATCGGAAGAACTTGCCTCCATATTCGAGGCCGAGTTCTCCCAGCTTTACGCCGGTCTTTCAAGGGCCCAGAAAGCA
>PWQF01000157.1 GCA_003556865.1 Elusimicrobiota bacterium
GGAATAAGGGCCGTTACCGCCAGAAATGCCTATGATGCGAAAATGGGGGTATCCCATAATAATGCTAATTTTATATGCCTGGGCGCGGATGTTTCAGGTAATGAGGAGTCCCGGGAGATAACAGATATTTTTATTAATACGATTTTTGAGGGCGGGCGCCATAACCGCAGGCTTGAAATTATAAAGGAAATTGAAGATGCGGGCCGCTAAGGTAATAGGAAGGGTGGTTGCAACAAAAAAATATCCCACCCTTAAGGGGAAAAAAATACTTTTGCTGAGGCCTATGAAGTGGAGAGATGTAAGGGATATCTTATCCGGCGGAAAAAATGACGATCCGAAAGAGTCTTTTAAGTCCGTTGTCGCCCTTGATTCCGTGGGTGCAGGATGGGGGGAGTATGTTTTTTATGTAAGCAGCAGGGAGGCCTGTCACTCTTTTAAGGATTTTCCCGTATGCGATAACGCGGTAGTGGGAATAATAGACGGTATATTTATAAAGGAAAATAAAAATGTTTGTAGCTGAAGTGGTAGGCAGTGTGTGGGCCACCGAAAAACATCCGTCCCTGGAAGGAAAAAAACTTATGCTGGTGCAGCCGGTAGAAGAGCTTACCCTTAAACCTGCCGGGGAGCTTGTAATGGCCATAGATTTTAATATAGGTGCGGGACCGGGAGATATTGTTGTGGTTATAGATGAGGGAAATGCCTGCCGCGATATTTTAGGACTGAAAAGGGCTCCCGCCAGGACTATTATAGGCGGGATAATTGATAGCGTATACAAAAAGGGGCGTATGAAAAAATATCACTGAAGGAGGACGGAAAGTGGATGAAAGCTTAATAAAAAAAGTAGCCCGTGAAACAATAGAGAATATCAGGAAGGAAAAAGAAAGAAAAAAAGAGATTCTTCTTATCTTTATGGGAGGGGACAGGGAGGTGGATACCGCCCTTTCCGAATTAAAAAAAATGGCAGCATCCGGCGCTTCTTTTTCCGCTTATATGACTTCCGCTGCCCTGAAGCTTATAGGCAGAGAAAAGGTTATTTCCTGCGGGGTGGAGAGAATGGTAAGCGAAAGTGAGATGTGGGATAAAAGCATTTTAGATAAGTGTGAAGGAATAATTGTCCCGGTCCTTACTTTAAACGGCGCCGCCAAGGTCTCCGGAATGATAGCGGATAATGCTTCAGCCAACATTATTCTTCTGGCATTGAGAATGAAGAAAAAAATTCTTATGGCCCGGGATTCAGTAGTATGCTGCGGTGCCCCGGAACCTGCGGCAACATCTCTTTATATGAGAAAAATAAACGGTTTTTTAAATACCATAAAAAACTTCGGGGCAGATATAGTGCAGGCCGGAAACCTGGCCCGGGAAGGGCGCCGGATTTTTAATTTAAGCCGCAGTAAAAATAATATTCCCCCTTCCGGCCCCGCCTCTTTTTCTCTTCAGTCCCCCTGCGAGGAAAATACAGAGGATTGCCGGGAGTGCGGTCTATGCGTGGTTTACAGGGAAAACGAGGTCAGAAGTCTGGTAGAGAGCGGGGCGGACAGGATTTCTGCAAAAAGAACGGAAGGAAAAGTTGCCCGGGACCTGGCCCGCCTGATAGACCATACACTTCTTAATGCCGATGCCACTACAGAGGAAATAAAAAAGTTGTGTGATGAAGCCCGGGAATATAAGTTTGCCACGGTCTGCGTTAACCCCGTAAACGTAAAGACGGCAGCCCGGTTTTTAAAGGGAAGCGGCGTAGGCATTACAACCGTAGTCGGTTTTCCCCTGGGGGCTACTACCCCCACGGTAAAGGCAATTGAGACAAGAGATGCCATTGCCAGCGGCGCGGATGAGATTGATATGGTATTAAATGTGGGAGCCCTTAAGTCCGGGAACTTCTTACTGGCGGAGGATGATATAAAGGCAGTTAGGGAAGCTTCAAGGGGAAAGGTTCTTAAGGTTATACTTGAAACAGCCCTGCTTGACCGGAACCAGATAAAAAAGGCCTGTGAAATCGCTAAAGAGGCCGGCGCCGATTTTGTTAAAACTTCCACCGGGTTTGGTCCCGGCGGCGCTAAGGAGGGGGATGTTAAGCTTATGAGGGAAACTGTAGGTCCTTCAATGGGTGTGAAAGCTTCAGGAGGAGTCAGGTCTGCCGAAGATGCAAGAAAAATGGTTCAGGCCGGCGCCACAAGGATAGGGGCTTCTGCTTCTGTTGCCATTGCCGGCGGAGGAGAGGGGGGCAGCGGCTACTGAGCCCCCGGAAAATCGGATAATTTAAACTGAGGAGGTAAATAAAATGGCTGATTCAAAATTTGCACTGGGACTTATTGAAACAGTGGGTTTTGTGGGAATGGTGGAGGCATCAGATGCCATGGTTAAGGCAGCAAATGTAGAGCTTGCCGGCTATGAGAAGATAGGGCACGGATATGTTACTGCAATGGTAAGGGGGGAGGTCGGAGCTGTAAGAGCAGCGGTTGAAGCCGGCTCTGCCGCCGCCCAGAAAGTAGGTGAACTGGTAAGTGTTCATGTAATTCCCCGGCCCCATGAAGATTTGGAAGCTATTATCCCCCAGGGTAATTTAAAAAAGTAAAATTAAATTTAAAAAGAAATAGGCTTGAAGAAATTAATTGCCGATATTCTGGTTGATATCATAGGGGAAAATAAACTCCGGCCTCCAAAAATAAAAGGAAGGAAAGGGTTTTTTGCTCAAAAGCCCTTTCTTCCTTTTAAAAACTCGTTTTCTGACACAAAAACCCTGGTTAACAGGGAATGGGTTGAGAATAAAGTAAGCGGGGGGGAGTTATTTATTCAGGTTCCCGGGGACTCAATAATTACGCCTATGGCTAAATTATACGCTGATGAAAAGGGAGTTAAAATAGAAAGGTGCTGAAAGAAAGCTTAAATAAATATATAGAAGATCTTTCTTCCTCCAGGCCCACGCCCGGGGGGGGAAGCGCTGCTGCTGTAGTTAATGCGCTGGCCTGTTCCCTGATGCTTATGTCTTTAAGAATTGCTGTTCTTAAAAAAGATCCTTCTGATATTAACGGCAGGAAAAAAGAAAAAGAGCTTTTAAAACTGAAGGATTCCTCCCTTAACCTTGCCGAACAGGATAGCCTGTTTTTTGCCGAAGTAATTAAAAACTGGAAAAGAAAGGGAAAAGAACTGGAAAAATCTCTCAGGAATTCGGCCCTGGTGTCACTTAAAATATCCAGGGCAGCAATGAGCCTTATTGATTTAATAAACACCCAGGAATTAAAGGATTACGTTAATATAATGAGTGATGTGGCTATATCCGTGCGGTTTGCCTCTTCCGCGTTTGAAAGCGGGATTATAAACTGCAGGATAAACCTCTCTTCCATGTCCGAACGGGACATCTCCATACAAAAAGATTCCCGGGAGATGGCTCTGATTTTTTCCGATAAGGTTTCAAAGTTAAACGATTATATGGATTCTTTTTATAAATAAAATTATGGCTATAAAAAAGTATATAATCCAGGAGTCTCCTTCGCCTAAGGATCCCGGGCGGCATAAGCTGGATATATCCGGAAGTGAAAATGATGCGGAAAAACTTGCAGGGAAACTTGGAAACTTAAGCAGCCGGCCTTTCCCCTGTCCCGATAAGGGATATGATTTTTCCCTTTTTCTTTACGGGCTGGAAGAAAAGACAAAAAAAAATTTAATTAACCAGATGAATAAACTGACATCCTCCGATTCGGACGGCAGTTCCGTAAAAGTCAGGGAGAGGTTTAATAAGCTTAAAGCTGATTATACTTTTGAAAAGTTTGTGGTAGGGGCTAACACCCGGTTTACCTATGCGGCCTGCAAGGCAGTGGCTGAAAATCCCGGTAAAAATTATAATCCCCTGTTTATATACGGTGATGTGGGCCTGGGTAAGACCCATCTTATGCAGTCAATCGGAAATTACGCCCTGAATAATTTTAAGGGTATTACCGTAGTATATGTAACTACCCAGGAGTTTATAAATGAAATTGTGGATGCCATAGAGATAGGCAAGATTAAGGATGTTCGGGAAAAATATAAGGAAGTTGATATACTTTTAATTGACGATATTCAGTTTTTAAGGCAGTCTGAATCAACCCAGGACGAATTTTTTCTTATATTTAATGAAATGCATGATGTGGGAAAACAGGTGGTCATAACTTCCGACAAGCCCCCCAAGGAACTGGTAACCCTTGAAGACCGCCTTAAATCCAGGTTTGAATGGGGGCTGACCACGGATATAAAAAGCCCCAATTTTGAAACCAGGAAGGCTATCTTTAAAAAGAAGGCCGAAGAAAAAAAATTAAGGGTAAGTGAAGAAATAATAAATCATATATCAGAAAGACTTACCACAAATATAAGGGAGATAGAGGGGATTATAAACCGTATAAATGCATATAAGGAATTGTCTGATGACGAGGTTACCCTGGAGCTGGTTAGAGATATAATTAAGAATATTCTTCCTGAAACTGCCCCGGAAGCAGAAAAAGAAGATAAGCCGGATGAAAAAAAAGCGGAAAGCCCGGCTCCGGCCCCTCCGCCCTCTTCTCCAGGTTTTCAGAGTCCGCCGCCGCCTCCTCCGAGAGCACCGATGCAGCATCCCTGCAGCTACTGCGGAGGACAGCTTCTTTTTATACCCCAGTATCAAAGATGGTACTGCGGCAACTGCGGGCAGTATAACGATCCCGTTCATATTCC
>PWQF01000228.1 GCA_003556865.1 Elusimicrobiota bacterium
AGCCAGACCGCCGGTATGCAAGATGATGGATTTCAGTAAGTATTACTACGAGCAGAAGAAAAAGCGCAGAGAAAATAAAAGGAAGTCTGTAAGCAGGGATCTTAAGCAGATAAGGCTTTCCCCTAATATAGACAAACATGATTTAAATACAAAATTCAGGAAGATAAAGCGTTTTCTGGAAAAAGGTCATAAGGTAAAAGTGAATATGATGTTCAGGGGCAGACAGAAAGAGCATCTTGAAGTTGGAAAAGAAATACTGAACGGCATAATTGAACAGCTTCAAGGGACCGGTGAATGCAGTTCCGAACCCAATTTTGAAGGCTTCTATATGTCCATGATGCTTGTTCCCCTAAAGGAAAATAATAACAGTAATGGCTAGAAAAACACATTCAGGAGCAAAAAAAAGGTTTAAGCTTACCTCAAAAGGTAAAGTTAAGAGGGGACATGCCGGCGCGGCCCACCTTAAAACAAGAAAAAATGCTAAAAGGAACCGGCGCCTTAAAAGGTCGGAACTTGTTGACAAGGCAGACAGGAAAAAGATCAAAAAGCTTTTAAACAGCTAAGCCCGGGTAAGTTGCGGAGAAATAAAAAATGAGAGTAAAAAAAGGAAGATTAAAAACAAAGCGGCATAAAAAATATCTTAAGCAGGCAAAGGGTTACTCACATGCCAAAAGCCACCGGTTTCGTGTGGCTAAGGACCAGGTTGAAAAAAGTCTGCAGTACTCTACCCGGGACCGCAAGGCAAAAAAACGTGAAATAGGAAGGTTGTGGATAAGCAGGATAAATGCTGACTGTACCGGCCGGGGGATAAAACTCTCCCGCTTCATTTCCGGTCTTAAAAAGGCTGGAGTGCTTCTTGACCGCAGAATGCTCAGCCGTTTAGCTTCCGATGACCCGGAAGCTTTTGATAAAATAACAGAAATTTCAGCAAAAAAGAGCTGACCGCCTCCGGTTCTAAGCAGATATGGGCAAAAAAGCAAGAAAGTTCAGGCCTGCCCATAGGCTGATTTTCCTATTTATTTTCCTTATTTTTTCCGGAACCTTAATTCTTCTGCTTCCGGGTATGACTCTTTATCCCCTTTCAATAATTGATGCCTTTTTCACATCAACTTCGGCTGTCTGCCTAACGGGGCTGACCGTGGTTGAAACCGGAGAATTCTTTACCCGGGCCGGTCAGACCGTTATACTTATTCTCATACAGCTGGGGGGGTTGGGATATATGGGGATGGCCAGTATTATTGTGGTTCTGGCAGGCAGGGTCAGCATAGGGGGTAAGCTTATGCTGGATCAGCAGGTTTTTAAATCAGGCCGGACCGGCCTGAAACGTTTTATTTTCCGGGTTATTTCCATAACTCTCCTCTTTCAGGCGGCGGGAGCCGCTTTTCTGGCCTGGCGCATTTCAGGGTTATTTGATTCTTTTTCCTCTGCCGCCTATAATGCTTTATTTCACTCTGTTTCAGCTTTTAATAATGCCGGTTTTGATATATTCGGGTCAGGAAGGTCCCTAACACCCCTCAGGGAAGATTTTCCTGCTGTAATTATTATCTCCGTTCTTATTATAAGCGGCGGCTTGGGATATGTTGTTATTAACGATTTGTGGAATAATTTAAAAGAGAAGCTGAAAGGCGGAAAAATAAGGTTAAGCACCCATTCAAAAGCAGTTCTTTTAACTACCGGGGTGCTTATTGCGGGAGGGACAGTTGTCTACTTTTTAGGCGAGAGGGGCAATAGCGCCACCCTTGGTGGGCTGACTCCGGGGGGGCGGTGGCTTATGGCTTTTTTTCAGTCCGTCACTCCCCGCACGGCGGGTTTTAATATGATAGAAACCGCGGGCTTGATAAATTTTTCCATTATGTTTACAATAATTATGATGTTTATAGGGGCTTCCCCCGGGGGAACGGGTGGGGGTATTAAAACAACTACTTTTCTGGTTGTGCTTGCTTCCGTTAAAAACCTCTTTAAAAAGGACGATGACATAAATATGTTTAAAAGAAGATTATCCGGTGATATAATTAAAAAGGCAATGATGATTTTTATTATTGCTGCGTGCACAATTATGATTTCTTCTCTTATACTTATGGCAGTAGAGCCTTTTTCCATAAGAAAGATACTTTTTGAGACCGTTTCCGCTTTCGGGACCGTAGGCCTTTCCACCGGCATAACTTCTCATCTTTCGGAGGGTTCTAAAATAGTTGTGATTTTAACCATGTTTATCGGAAGGCTTGGTCCTATTACCGTATTGGGAGCCTTTCTGACCGGCCCGGTCAGAAAGCGTTACAGGTATCCGGTGCAGGATATCGGGATAGGTTAATAATATGAAGAATTTTGCGGTAATTGGTCTGGGCAGGTTTGGTTCTTCTATGGCCGGATTTCTGGAAAAAGAGGGCGGGGAGGTTATAGCCATAGACAGCAGCCCTGAGGTGGTAAATGATTTTGAAGACAGGTTTACGAATGTGGCCGAGGCCGATGCCACCGATATAGAGGCCTTAAGTGAGCTGGGGGTGGGGGATGTTGACGCGGCTGTTGTTTCCATTGGCACAAGTATGGAGGCCGGAATACTTATTACCCTTCTTCTTAAGGAGTTGAAAGTGCCTGTCATTGTAGCTAAGGCACAAAGCAAACTTCACGGCAGGGTCCTTAGGAAAGTGGGAGCCAACCTGGTGGTTTTTCCGGAGGAGGATGCCGCCAGGCATCTTGCTAAAAAACTTTATTGGCCCGGCTACAGTGAACTGGAAATGACTGCGGGACTGAGCATAATTGAAATACAGGCCCCTAAATATTTCATTAACAAGACAATAGCCAAGTTAAAGCTCAGGGAAAAATATAATGCCAATGTAATAGCGGTAAAAAGAAAAAACCCTGTTCTTACCCAGGAAAATCAGATGGATTTTGAGGAAGAGGTTATAGCCCCACCCCGGGCTGATACTAAAATACAAAACGGGGATAGTATAATTCTTATCTGTTCCGGGGACAGTGTGGATAAGTTTAAGGAGCTGAAGTGAAAAAAGGCGATAAATGCCAGATTCATCTGGAAAAAGGGAAATTTTATTTTTCTTCAAAAAAATACCGGGCTGCGATTGATGAATTTAAAGAGGCTTTACGTCTGGAAACTGATAATCCGGAGATACTCTACAGCCTGGCAGTTGCTTATGAAACAAACAGCGACTACATACTTGCAAGAGAAACCTACCAGAAGGTACTTGCCCTGAAGCCGGACCACAGCCTGGCCTTAAAGCATCTGGAGGATATACTGGGAAGATGAGTTTAACCGATGATTACAACAAAATAAAAAAGAATGCCCTCAGGGAGATAGAGAACTGCTCCGGCCCTGATGAAGTTGAGAAGCTGAGGGTTACTTACCTGGGGCGTAAGGGGCTGGTTAAAAATCTTTTCAGGCAGATGGGCCGGATTCCTCCCGCTGACCGTCCTGAATGGGGGGAGAAGTTAAACCGGCTTAAAAAGCAGCTTTCGGTAAAATTAAAAGAAAAGGCGGCGGAATTTAAGAGTGAAGATAAAGATGAGGATTATTTTGACCCAACTATTCCGCCTCCTGAAATTATAAGGGGCAAAAAACATCCGGTAAGGAAAACACTTGTAGAGATAGAAAACATATTTGTTTCCATGGGTTTCGGAACAGCTTACGGACCGGACGTGGAAAAT
Organism: Elusimicrobiota bacterium; assembly: GCA_003556865.1. The sequence continues at coordinate 3,661 of PWQF01000228.1, forward strand.
GATTTTTATAATTTTACCGCATTAAATATTCCTCCCAACCACCCGGCCAGGGATATGCATGACACTTTCTATGTGAGTTCTTATCCGGGAGCTCTGCTGCGTACACACACTTCTCCGGTTCAGGTAAGGGTTATGGAGAAGCGTCAGCCCCCCTATAAATTTATTGCTCCGGGAAGATGCTACCGCAGGGATACGGTGGATGCCTCCCACCTCCCGGTTTTTCACCAGGTGGAAGGGCTTGCGGTAGATAAAAAAATAAGTTTTTCAGATCTTAAGGGAGTTCTTCACAGTTTTGGAAAAAGAATGTTCGGGGACGGGGTTAAGACCAGGTTTCGCCCTTCTTTTTTTCCTTTTACCGAACCTTCGGCCGAAATGGATATAAGCTGCCGTATATGTTCGGGTAAAGGCTGCTCCTCCTGTTCGGGTAAGGGTTGGCTGGAGATTCTGGGTGCGGGAATGGTTGATCCCAGGGTGTTAACTCATTGCGGGGTGGATTCCGGTAAATGGCAGGGGTTTGCCTTCGGTATGGGTGTGGAAAGAATTGCAATGCTTAAGTACGGGATACACGATTTAAGGCTTTTTATACAGAACGACATAAGGTTTTTAAAACAGTTCTGATGAGAGTTCCGGTAAGCTGGCTTAAAAAATATATCCCCCGTATTCCTTCTCCGGATGAACTGGAAAAAATTCTTACCCTTCGCGGGATTGAGAGTGAAGGGGTGGAAGAGGGCCGGACCGGACCGGTAATGGTTCTGGAGCTTACCCCTAACCGGGGAGACTGCGCCAGCATAGAGGGTGTAGCCCGGGAGGTGGCTTCTGCCTTAGGGGAAGATATTGTTTTGCCTTACCCTGATTTAAAGGAAAAACCCGTTCAAAATACAGATAAATACAGGATAGAAAACCGGCTTCCCTCCAAATGCCGCCTATACTGTCTGGCCCTTGTTGATAAGGTTAAGGTTTCTG
>PWQF01000296.1 GCA_003556865.1 Elusimicrobiota bacterium
AGAGCTTAACTCTACCTACGGGGATTATTACATTCCGGATGCGGAGCAGGAAACGACAGGTGCGGATTTCTTTGATGAAACAAGTTTCAGGGTAGCCAACCTGACTTATTTTGCGATTTACCAGGAGGAGATGTGGCCTGTCAGCGAGGATAGGGATGAGATGGATAGCCGGAGGATGATGGAAGATTACCTTAAACTTTACATTTCCCTTTCTGAAAACGAAACAGTAAGAAACTGGGTAAACGAGAAAGTAGTAGAGGATATCCGGAAAGGTTATCATGAGGCAGAAGTAAGCGGGCTCAGGAAGGGTTTTGTAAGCTCAATGGTCTTTCAGGGTATGGCCCTTATGGATTCCCGCGGTTTTAATGTGGAAGAGACAGATAGTTACCTCAGCCAATGGATAGAGGCCCGGCGCATTATTTCGGAAAACAGGGAAATAGAGGAAATATTGGAAGGGTATGATGAGGATATAAAAGATGGTATAACCGGTTTTCTGGCCACCTACCTAGTGGATATGGAAATTTCCGAACGCGATACCGAAACTCTCTTTAAAAACCTGGCCCTGGCATCGGAAGCATTTGAAAGCGAGCTGGATAGACAGCTCTCCTTTAATGAGCTTTTTTATTTCGCCAGCAACATAACAGAGAGCGTTATAGGGGATATAGCAGCGGAGTTCCGGCTTTCAAGAGAGGCCAGGGGTTTCAGCATAAGCCGTGAAACACAGTTATTGAGCATTGTCAGGGATTTTTATGCCGCCTATGGCGAGCAGCCGGACGAAGATCTGATTGATGAGTATGAGACCTGGATTACGGAAGATAAGGAACTGAATGCCGAGACTCTTCTTGAAACTCTCATTGAAGGACACGGAATACCGCAGGAGGAAAAAGAGTCCCTGACAGAAAGGGTAATAACCGGGCTTAGGCTCCGCTTCTTTCCCGAGAGCACAATACGGGATATGCTTCCCTCGCAATTTGCCAGGGATATAGCGGAACCGGATGAGACAACCGGCGAGATCACCCCGGCTGAACCTGCGCTGGCCACCGATTATTTTCTTGAACATACCTGGCAGGGGTTTGTTGAAAAACTTGTTCATCGTGAAACCGGCCTCCCCTATGACAGCGTGGAGTTAGCCGAAGACGGTGCCATTGCAGTAAAAGCTGAATATACCTCAACCTCCAATATAGCCGTTTATCTTGGCTCTGTTATTGTTATGAGGGATCAGGGCGTTATTAGTGAAGAGGAAGCAAAGGAGCACGTTAGAAAGACTCTTGAAACCGTAACTGATTTGACTTTAAGCAATAACGGACAGCTTTATAACTGGTACAGTGCCGCCACGCGTGAACCTCTTTCCAATGATACAATGCGGGTCCTAAAAGATGGCGCGGAGACAGATATTAAGGGCGGTTATTACGTTTCCTCGGTGGATAACGGCAACCTTATTGTCGTTCTGGAAGGTTTAAGGGAAGCCTACAAAGATGATCCTGCTATGCTCCGCCTTATTGAAGATATCCTTAATCCAATGAAAGAGGGGTTTGAGGCGGCATTTTATGATGAAACTGTCGGGGCTGTCTCCCTGGGGTATATTAACGAGAGGGCCGGAGAAGGAGAGGAAGCCTATTATTCGCCGTATCACTATTCGGACCTGGGCAGCGAAACCCGCTCGGTAATAGCCGTTCTTGAGGCTTCCGGCCATCTGCCGCGGGGCACATTCAGGAGCCTCACTGTAAGCCCGGTGAGCCTTACGGTTGACGGCGAAAATATAAACACCTTTAAGACATTTGACGGCGGGGCATTCCAGTATCTTCTCCCGAATATACTTCTCGGCGAGACCGGCCTCTCCGATGAATTTAAATCGGCGCTCAGGAATTACGCGGCCGTTATGATTGATAGGGGAGACGGCTATCTTCCCGCCGCATATTCGGCTGCCAGTACCCCGGAGCGGTACATAGGCCCGGCCGGGCTGAAGGAGCTTGCCGATAATGCATCCCACGTTGAAGAGGGGTTCCTGACCCCGCACGCCATATTCCTGCTGGCTTCTGTTGACGATGACGCGGCCATTGTTGCCATGAATAACCTGCGGGAACTTTATCCCTCTCTTTTTGTGGATGGCGTTGGATTTGTTGATTCAGTGGATATAAATACGGGAGAGAAGTCAAGAAAAATACTTTCACTGAACCAGGGTATGAGCATAATGAGTATGGGAGATTTCGGAAGATATGTCAGGGGCTCCGTCGGCGCTGAAAACCTTGAGGAGATATACGAAGGGAAACTCCACCGTTCCGGTCTTGAACTGACCGCCATACCCGATATGCCCGCGCTGGACCTGATAGCAGGGGAAAAGGCTCCGGAAGAAGTCTCCCTGGAAAGGAAACATATTGTCTCTGGCCAGGAAATTTCTGCGCTGAATGATGTAATAGACGGCTTGGAGAGTGAAATTGAGTATATAAATGAATTAATAGATAACCTTAAGGCTGAAGGTTATGAGAGCACCCACGGTCTCGAGGATAGTGTTAAGGAACTGGAAAAGGAGAGAGATGAAATATTATCACGCATTGATTCCCTGAGGGATACGGCAAAAATAATTGACAGAAATCTCGAGGAAAAGCAGCTTGAAGCTTCCAGGTATATGATGGGTTTAGCTTTTGGACTGGTTGTTGCGGCTATGGCTCTCTCAAGATTAAAAATAGCGGGGAATAATCTGAGGAAAAGAATTGAGGCCGCGCGGTTAAAGAAAAAGGCTTCCGCAGCTGCCGATGATGATCCTCCCGTAAAAGAAGATACAGAGGTAAAACCAAAGCCTGCTCCGGAGGAGCCGGCGCCGGAAACTCCCGATAGCGAACTTGAGACAGACCGGGCCGAAGCTCCCGAAACCGAAACTGAAAGGCGCCCCTCTCTTATCCGGGAACTTTTAGCGGAGCTAAGGCAAAGCAAAAGAGCTCCCTACGGGGCGGAAAAGTTAAATTTCATTGTAGAAGATAATATTCTTGAGGAATACGGACTTAAGGATCCTGACTTTTATAATATTCACGGATTTAGGACGGAAATAGACGGGCGGACCGGGACCGTTATAGCGGCAAGGGTTGAAATGAGGGATAGTGAAAAATCCTATACCATGTTTTTTAACCGGGGCAGTGATGGAGACTGGATAAGGATTCCCGGATCACCTGTCCTTGAGCTCCAGGATCCCTTTACTTCAGTTATAGGCAATGAGCTTATTCTGGGCGGGGTTGAACTTAAATGGAGCCCGGAAGGCGAAGTGGAAGATTACCGCACAGTCTTTTACAGGATGAAGGGAGGGGTTAAGGGAGAGCCCGAAAAGATACTTGACGGCCCCTGGGGAATGAAGGATATACGCCTCCTGGATATGCAGGACGGGAAAGTGCTTGTGCTTACCCGTCCGCAGGGAAAAATCGGCGGTCGCGGGCAGATAGGATATTTTACTGTCAGCAGCCTAAATGAGATAACTGAAGAGAAGATTTTTAATGCTCCGCTTTTAGACCTGTGGCCGGGGCAGGAATGGGGGGGAGCCAACCATCTGATAAGACTTGCCAACGGAAAAGTAGGGGTTCTGGGCCATATTGCCGGTTTCGGGCAGCAGCGTCCCGGCTTCAGCCAGCCTGACAGAAATTATTACCCGGTTGCCTTTGAGCTTGATCCCGAAAGCGGAACGGCGGGACCACTGAAGATTTTAACCCAGCGCAGCCAGATTGATGAAAGCGGCGAAGCCAAGAGAAGTGACCTTGAGAACGTTATTTTTCCCGGGAGCTTAATTATTAAAAGCGGTAACCGGGCTGAAATTTACCTGGGTCTGGGAGATGCATTGGCATATTCAGTTGAAATAGAAAATCCCTTTACAGCCGCCCCGGCAGTGATGCCGGCGGAAATAGAGGAAACTATAGAGGCCGCCCTGGATGATGTTAGCGGTATGGGGGGGCAGTATGCCGAGGCGGCCCGGCTGGTATCCAGGATTTTTGATCCGGAATTTGAATGCGAAATAAGCTTTTATGAAACAGAAACCCCGGAAGACTTCATAAACCCCTTTAATCTTTATAAGGTTATAAATATCGACGGTTCCGGTGAAAAGATATCCATTAACTATAACTACTGGAAAAAAGTCATTCAGGATAGAGGCATTGATGAAAGAAAGAGAAACCTGAGAATTGTTTCACTTCTGGGAAAAGTGGCCAAGAGAGCCGAGCTTATGCAGGAAGAGCAGGTGGGAGAATCAGAGGCCAAGCGTATTGCCGATATCTATATAAACAACATATTCGGAAATATAAAGACAAAGGCTCTGGCCGAATTCATCTCTTCCGAATCAATGGAGAACAGTACTCTGCTGGAAAGAATTATCTATGAAAGAGGACCGCCCCTGTTTCTCAGGCTGGCCGGCAGGCTTCGTAACACCTTTCTTTACAGGCCCCTAATGCGTATTGCCGACCGCTTTAACCGCAGGGTTATTGAAAGATACGCCTCGGGAAGAGTGCAAAAAGAGTTAAACAGGATGAAAGATATGCTGGATAGGGAAGAAATAAATGAAGCTGAGCTTGAAAGGGTTATAAGGGGGCAGGATAG
>PWQF01000071.1 GCA_003556865.1 Elusimicrobiota bacterium
CCATTCTGCACCCTGGCTTAAAACCCTGTCGATTTCCGATTTGTCTAACTTACAATTTCCGCTTTTGCCCACCCCGGAAGGTATACTGCTGTACATAAGTGAAAGAAAATCTTCAATAAATTTAGTGCCGGTATCCTTAATATCCATATCCAGGACCAGAAGCCTTACCCCGCAATTTATATCATACCCTATCCCTCCCGGGGAAATTATTCCGCTGCTGGCATTAAAAGCAGCAACCCCCCCTATGGGAAAACCGTAACCGTAATGTATATCAGGCATAACCGCAGCCCTTCCCTCTATACCCTCAAGGGCAGCCACATTCATTATCTGACGGTGAGCATTATCGGTTAGTATGCCGTTAATCATTTCATCGGAGGCAAAAATAACGGCTTCTGTCTTCATTTCCCCGCTTCGGGGAATAAGATAAATATATTTTCCTTCTTTTTTAAGTTCTGTCATAGATATTAAAGATCAAAAAAAACCCGGATTTCCCAATTATCTTTTTTATGTTCTAAAGATAAATTATGGTAAGTAGCGGCTTTTATCTCCCTTAATCCGGGGTTTTCAGATAAAACCGGAGCACCCATTAATTCGGCCCACATGCTGTTGCCTGAGTGTCTGCACATTATTCTTTTGGCAACCCATTTTTTTTCATTTAAAAGATACAGTATTTCATTTAAAAAATCAATAAGCCTTGATTCTATATCCGGAGCCGAAATATTTATTTTTTTAGTTTGCCGGGAATCCCCGCATTTTGCCCCGCTTAAATAAATCATACCCCGGGCAGTATTTTGAAATGCCTCTTCTAAATCTTTGCCTCTTGCCTCGATTCCGGCATCGGCAGTATGAGAGAGCTCCCGAAACGGCCTATGTTTCGTCAACAATATCTTCCTTGGCTATCCTTGCCAGGGAAACAAGAGAGTCTTCCTTGTCCAGCTTAAGAAGTCTTACCCCCTGAGTATTTCTTCCTATGGCCCTTATCTCTTTTGCCTTCTGACGGTTTATTATCCCGTTCTTCGTAATAATCATTATCTCATCTTCAATATCAACTTTCTTTACCGCTACAACCAACCCGTTTCTTTTAGAGGTAATTATATTTTTTATCCCTTTACCTCCCCTTTTCTGAAGCCTGTATCGCTCTACCAGGGTACGTTTTCCATATCCTTTCCGGCAGGCAGTAAGGAGGCTGTCCCCGTCCTGAACTATACTCATATCCACAACAGTGTCATTTTCCTTAAGATTTATTCCTTTTACCCCCCTTGCCGTCCTGCCTATGGGCCTGGCGTCTTTCTCACAGAATCTTATTGCCATACCTTTTTCAGTTGTAAGCATTACATGATCCTCACCGCTGGTCTGCTGAACACCGATAAGACGATCACCTTCATCCAGGGTGAGTGCTATGATACCCCCCTTCCTTGGATTGGAATAGGCCTTTACCCTGCTTTTCTTAACTATCCCGTTGCGGGTGGCCATTATAAAATATTTTCCTTCCGTTTTCTCAAAATCCCTTACCGCTATAAGGGCAGTGATTTTTTCATCTTTTTCCAGTTCAAGAAGATTTACAATAGCCTTGCCTTTAGCATGTCTTTCGGCAAGAGGAATTTCATAAACTTTCAGCCAGTAAACTTTTCCCCTGCTTGTAAAAAACAGCATATAGGAGTGAGAAGAAGTTATAAAAAGATCCTCCAGAAAATCATCTTCCCTGGTAGCCATTCCCTTAACTCCCCGCCCACCTCTGCGCTGTGCACGGTAAGTAGTAAGCGGCAGACGCTTTATATATCCTTCGTTTGAAATAGTTACAACCATCTCTTCTTCTTTTATCAGATCCTCTATACTCATATCCCCGGCTGCAGCTGTTATTTCAGAACGTCTCTCATCTCCGTATTCCCGGGTGAGCACCTCTATCTGTTTTTTTATTATACCATCCACTCTTTTTGGACTGGCCAGGATTGCTTTACAATGTTCTATCTTTTTAATTAGTTCTTTATACTCCTCCTCAAGTTTCTCCCGTTCGAGTGAAGTAAGCCTGTGAAGCCTCATATTTAAAATCGCTTCGCTCTGCATTTTTGTAAGAGAAAATTTATTTATCAGTTTCTCTTCAGCCTCTTTCCTGTCAGAAGATGCCCTTATAATTTTTACCACATCATCTAAACTTTTAAGGGCTATCCTTAATCCTTCAACTATGTGGGCCCGGGCCTGGGCCTTTTTTAAATCGTATTCGGTGCTTCTTTTTATTATTTCCCTTCTGTGCTGAAGGAAATAATAAAGTGCTTCCTTAAGATTTAAAACCCGGGGCTCATTATTCACAAGGGCTATCATTGTTATTCCAAATCTTCTCTGAAGGCTTGTATGCTTGTAAAGCTGGTTTAAAACAACATCGGGATTTGCCTTGCTGGAAAGCTCTATCATTACTCTCATTCCGGAGCGGTCGCTTTCATCCCTTAAATCCGTAATTCCTTTTACTTTTTTATCTCTTACCAGGGCAGCTATATTTTCTATAATCTTTGCCTTATTTACCTGGTAGGGAATTTCGGTAACAACCAGAGCTGTTTTGTTATGTGAAAGTTCTTCTTTAATTACCTTAGCCCTCATATCCACAGAGCCCCGGCCGGTTTTATAAGCATTTCTTACTGAATCAAGTCCGCATATGAGAGCCCCTGTGGGAAAGTCAGGCGCTTTTATATGCTTCATCAATTCTTCTATGCTTATTTCCGGATTATCAATCATAGCAGTAAGAGCACTGTTTACTTCTTTTAAGTTATGAGGTGGAATATTTGTAGCCATACCCACAGCAATTCCTGCGGAACCGTTAACCAGCAGGTTGGGAAAATTGGAAGGAAGTATAAGAGGTTCTTCCATTGAACCGTCAAAATTAGGCCCGAAATCTACTGTCTCTTTATCTATGTCCGCCAGAATTTCAGAAGCTGCTTTTGCTGTCCTTATTTCAGTATAACGCATAGCAGCGGGACTGTCTCCATCTACCGAGCCGTAATTTCCCTGTCCGTCAAGAAGGGGATATCTAAGTGAAAAATCCTGGACCATCCTTACCATAGAATCATAAACTGCCTTATCCCCGTGGGGATGATATTTACCAAGTACTTCTCCAACTACTCTGGCACATTTGCGGTAAGGCTTGTTATGCACAAGGCCCATATCATTTGCAGCATAGAGGATCCTTCTATGCACAGGTTTCAGCCCGTCTCTTACATCAGGAAGGGCCCTTCCTACAATCACGCTCATTGCGTAATCAAGATAGGAAACCTTCATCTCATCTTCCAGGTCCCTATATTCAAGATTGTCTGTATTTAAATTACCTATTACCAGCTCTTCCTTTTTTTCCTGTTCCTGATTGTTGTTATTATTTGTGTCAGTCATTTTTTATCTCTTTCCTATATGTCAAGGTTTTTAACTTCGCCGGCATGATTCTGAATGAAGTCCCTACGCGGAGCTACCTTATCACCCATAAGAGTTGTAAAGGTTTTATCGGCTTCAACAGCATCCTCCATTCGTACTTTAACAAGCTGTCTTCTTTCCGGATCCATTGTTGTTTCCCAAAGCTGGTCCGGATTCATCTCACCCAGCCCCTTATATCTCTGCATGCTTATCCCTCTGCTACCCTTCTTTTTTACTTCTTCAAGAACCTTATTAATATCCCCTGCATCAAAGGCTTCTGAATCCCCCCATTTAAGCCGGTAATTCTGTCCGTTAAACTCTATATCCATAGATGCAAGTTTTATTCGTGATTTAACAATAGGTTTAAGTTCCCATAAATCTATTATTTTCAATCCTTCTTCTTCCGTAACCACTTCATCTTCGATTTCCTGGAAAAAATCCTGCTTCAGATTTTTCAGTTCCTCTTCCGAATAAAGTATACTTTCAGTTCCATCTTTTTCTATTACTTTGTAAAGAGGCAGATTCTCCGGATCCATTTCTCTTATATTTTTTTCAAAAATGCCTTTTCTTTCCAGCCTTTTAATAAGCTTTCCGTGATTTTCTACAAGTTTAAGTATCTTTTTTATTTTTTTAGTTTCCGAAATCTTAAAAGTTTTTCCGGAACCGTTCTTTAATATGCTCAGCGACTCTATCCCTCTGTTTAAAAGAAATTCCGTAAGCTGATCCTCCTTTTGTATATATTTTCCTTTTTTAGGACCCAGCTTTACACGGTAAAGGGGGGGTTGGGCTATATATATGAAGCCCTGCTCAAGAAGCTCGGGCATCTGTCTGTAAAAAAAAGTTAAAAGCAGAGTTCTTATATGGGCACCGTCAACATCTGAATCAGTCATTATTATATTTTTATAGTACCTGAGTTTGCTTATATCAAACTCTTCGCCTACCCCGCATCCCAGAGCTGTTATTATAGCCCTTATTTCGTCATTTCTTAAAATTTTATCCAGCCGGGATTTTTCAACATTAAGTATTTTTCCCTTGAGCGGCAATATAGCCTGAAAGTTTCTGTCCCGCCCCATTTTAGCCGAGCCTCCAGCGCTGTCACCCTCTACAAGATATATTTCACAATTACCCGGGTTTCGGTCAATACAGTCAGCAAGTTTGCCGGGAAG
>PWQF01000038.1 GCA_003556865.1 Elusimicrobiota bacterium
GCGAGAGGATATCGATCTTTGCGTAAGATTAGAGTGATTATTTATCTCCTGCTGGGTAAACTTGAATTTGCGCTTCCGGAGGTATTACCCACATGAAACGTCGAAGAGGCATTTTAATCTTCAGTCTTTGTCGTGGCCCGCAGATAGATCGCTGAAGGGGTATTTAATTATGCAGGGAATTTTTTCCTGAAGACGTTAAAATACAAATAATATTTACCATGCTTATAATTTATCAAATTAAAAGCAGGAGGTCAAAGAGTAAAAAGGCTCAGGAATGGGAATAGGAAATGACATACTAACCCCCCGTCCGGGTTATAAAGGCTTATGGGGTTTTTAATATTGGAAAAGAAATTTCATGAGGATTTATCCTTATACATATTCTTGTCCGCCTTCTCAAACATCTGGGCCGCATCGGTATAGTTCTTGTTGAAGGTGGATATCCCCCAGCTTATGGTCACGTCTATAGTCTCTCCTGACTGCTGGTCCGTAAATGTTTCTTTCTCCACGGCATCCTCCAGCTTCTGAAGGGCTATCTTGGCCTGCTTGGGGCCCAGGTGGGGGAGTATAATGGTGAACTCGTCACCGCCGTAGCGGGTTATTATATCTGTCTTGCGCAGGGTGGAGGTCATAATCTCAGCCATATGTTTTAAAACATAGTCCCCGGCAAGATGGCCGTAAGTGTCGTTTATATACTTAAATTTGTCTATATCTATAAGGGCAAGCGAAAATACGTTGTCGTTTCTGCGGGAGAGGTTGAAAATAGATTCAAACTGTTCTTTAAAATAGTTCAGGTTATAGAGCTTGGTCAGGGGGTCAAGCATAGACATCTCTTCATAAACGTTTCTGCGGGAGAGAACTGAATCCACCCTGGCCAGAAATTCTTCGGCATCAAAAGGCTTTGTTATATAATCGTCAATACCCAGCCTGTGCCCTCTTACCCTGTCAAGGGTATCTCCCATCACCGTAAGCATAATGACCGGGATTCTCTTCAGGAGTGGATCGTTTCTTATCTCGTGGCATACCTGGTATCCGTCCATCTTGGGCATCTGCACGTCAAGTATGAGCAGGTCGAATTTTTCCCTTCTTAGTTTTTCAACCGCCTCTTCTCCGTTTTCGGCCTCTTTGGTCTCATAGTTGGCCTGTGTCAGTATGGACTTTATAAGCCTGCGGCCGTCTTTTTCGTCATCAACAACAAGTATTTTAGCAGAGACTCCGGGTAGTTCCATTATGATACCTCTCTTTCTTCTATATGTTTTTCTATTTCTTTTATAAGTTTCTCCTCGGGAAAAGATTTATCCAGGTAGGCCGCTGCCCCCAGGCGGTAGGACCTGTCCCTGTACCGGTCGGAAATTGAGGAGGTAAGTATGATAGTGGGGATGGATGCCGTTTCCGGGTTTTTCTTAAGCTCCTCCAAAACCTCAAAACCGTTCATTCCGGGCATAACTAAATCCAGAACAATTAAGTCCGGATGCATTTCTAGGGCCTTATCCACTCCCTCTTTTCCCGAATAGGCGGTAATAAATTTAATACCGCATTTTTTAAGATAGCTGCCGGTTACCGCAGCCATAGCTTTTTCATCATCAATTATAAGGGCGGTGGGGTTCTCTTTTTTACCCCCGGGCAGTGCCTTTTCTATGGTCCGGGAGAGTTTCTCGAAATCTATCGGCTTCTCAATAAAATTCTCTATATTATGTTTAAGTTCTGGAAGGGAGCTGTAGCTGAAATGGGCAGAGAGCATAATTACCGGTATCTTTTTTAAAACCGGGTCCGATTTTATTTCCTCCAGCACTGCCACTCCGTTTATATCAGGCATCATAACATCCAGGGTTATCAGGTCAGGCCTGTGGGCGCGGGCCTTTTCCAGGCCCTCCCTGCCGCCGTTGGCGCAGATTATATTATACCCTTTTTTTGAGAGATGCAGGGATAAAAGTTTTGTTACATCCTGCTCGTCGTCAACTACCAGTATCTTTTTCATTTTTTCCGGCCTCTTTTGAAAGGGTGAATATAAAGCTGCTCCCCTTGTCCGGCTGGCTCTCCACCCATATCTTTTCACCGTGTGCCTCTATTATCCCCTTTACTATTGAAAGGCCCAGCCCGGTGCCCTTAACGTTGTTTACCTTATCCAGATTATCTTTTACCTGGCTGAATTTTTCAAATACCGAATCAACCTTTTCGGGGGGGATTCCTATACCCGTGTCGTTTACGCTTACCTGCAGCTTCCGGCCTTCATCCTTTATTCCTATGGTTACCCTGCCCCCCTCGGGAGTAAATTTCAGGGCGTTACCGACCAGGTTCTGCAGAGCCTGGTTTATCTTGTCCCCGTCAAAATAAAGTTTAGGTATTTTTGCGGAAACTTCAATACCAAGTTCTATATTTTTTTCTTCGGCGCCGGGTCTGCAGAAGGAGAGGGCGTCCCGGGCAACCTCTTCAATATCTGCCTCCTGCCGGCTGACGGCCATGCTCCCGCTTTTTATTTTAGCCAGCTCCAGTATGTCGCTTATGAAACCTGAAAGGCGGGCTATGTTTTTCTTTATTATATTGAAATATTCCTGCTGGTCCTCTGAAAGGCTGCCGGAATTTTCCCCCAGGAAAAGTTCTATGTAACCTTTTATATAAGAGAGCGGCGATTTAAGTTCGTGTGAGACACTGGAGATAAAAAAGTCTTTCATCTCATCCAGCTTGCGCAGCTTTTCTGCCATCTGGTTAAATTCGTCAGCCAGGGAGGAAAACTCGTTTTTAGTCTTTACGCTTATATGCTGGCTTAGATCCCCTTCCCCTATTTTCTGGGCTCCGGATGAGAGTTTCCTTATGGGCCGGGTCATAGCCCCCGCAAGTCCCGCGGCGGCAAGTATGCTCAGGATAATTGCTATTATGGCTATTACAGCCACCCTGCCTGCGGCGGCCCTAAGGCTGTCGGTTACCTGCCGGTTAACCATATCCCTTGAATAGCCGGCCCGGGCAACCCCCCTTAGTCTTCCCCCTATGTCAATTTCCGAGGCAATTTCTGTTATTTTTTCGCCGCGGGGAGAGGAGTAGGTGAAACCCTCCGAAAAGGCTCCTTCCGGACCGATCTCTTCTATTTCAGGGATATAATCATATTTTTCCCCCAGCACATACCCTTCCTGCAAATTGTCAAAAAACATATATACGATGCCCGGGTTTATCCTTCTTACGCTCTTTATGTAGTTAAGAAGCAGTATCTCATCATCAAGTATCAGGGCTTCCTCTGACATTGCGGCAAAGCTGCTGAAAATGTCTTCCTTCCGCTGCTCCATCTGCCGAGTAAGAAAATCTTTCTGGTATATTATGAAGGCAACAGATACGCTGGCGATAACAACAACTACCAGAAGGCTGGTAAAAAGGCTGAATTCCTGTTTCAGTTTCATCTGCCCGGCCTTGCCCTGGCCCGCTCCAGGGCCCGTTCCGCCCGGGAGTTGTCCGGATAGTATTCCAGGGCTATTTCCCAGAGCCGTATGGCTTCGGAAATATCTCCGCCGCTATAGGCCCGGACCCCATCCCGGTAATGGCTTTCGGAGAGTTCCTGCAGTTTTGAACCGATTTCCTCCAGGTATTTAGGGGTCTCCCGGAACTGGGGGTCCTGCTGCGCCACAAACTCCAGTTCCCGGTAGGCATCGGCCAGGCGGCCGGCTGAATAAAAGGCCATAGCCGTCTCATAGTGGTCCTGTGCGCTCTGCACCAGGGCTGCTTCCCTTGCGGCTTCTTCTTCGGCCCTCCTTTGCTCTTCCTGGGCCTGAAGCTCTTCTGCCGCCATTATCACGTAAAGCCTTGCTTCGGAATGTCCGGGGTAAAGCACAAGTATGTTGGCAAAATAATCTATGGCCGTGCGGTAGTCTCCGCTTTCAAAAAGGGCCACCCCCTTTTTAAACTGGGCCTGTATGCTGGCCCCCCTGTCCACAAGCATCGGCTCAATCCGTTCTATATATTCCTTTACCAGCTCCTCCCGGAACTCCTCCCTGTCCATAATATCCTCAAAGTCAACCTGGACTCCCACCTGCATTACGGCAAACATTGCTTCAAATGCCCGGCGGGCTTTTGTCTCTTCACCTTCCCGGTAATAAAAAACCCCCCTGTTAAGGTATTCAAGTATCTGCTCCTGCTGGGATTCCACGTCCTGGACTATTTCCACCCTGCGGCCGGATGCGCAGGCGGAGAGAAAAATTAAAAACAGAAGGAATGAGTATCTTAAGGTTTTCATCTTTAACTTTTTACGGGCTTATGAAACCGGGCCCGGAGCCCGGCATTAATCTTATATTTATCTCCATTTTATTCTGTATAAAATTAATATCATAAATAGTTAAGTCTTGTCAAATAGAAGGCGGCTTAAAGATCTCCTGGCCGCGCCGCCCGTTTCATTGGATATTATGTAAAAAATCTGTATAATTTGAAAACCGGGAATTCAGCGTGGAAAATGTAAATATGCTAAATTATGTCTGAAGTTAATATAAAAGTTTTAATACTGGCCGGCGGTATGGGGAAGAGGCTCTGGCCTGCAAGCAGAAAGGCCCGCCCCA
>PWQF01000207.1 GCA_003556865.1 Elusimicrobiota bacterium
ATATTTGTAACCGGGTCCCCGTACTTAAAATCTCCCCCTCCGTGCTGCCTGGTCCCGAATATCTCCCCGCTACCCCTCAGTTTCATATCTTTTTCGGCAATTTCAAATCCGTCCGAAGAGTTCAATATTATCTGCAGCCGACGGAAAGAGCTTTCAGTTTCAGATTTACCTGTCAGAAAACAGTAGGGCTGCCGCCGGCTCCTGGAGACCCTCCCCCTGAGCTGGTGAAGTGTGGCGAGGCCGTAGCGCTGAGAATTTTCTATTATCATTAAAGTGGCCTGGGGAATATTTATTCCCACTTCCACAATAGTTGTAGTAAAAAGCACGCTATATTTACCGGCGGCAAAACCTCTTATAACCTTCTCTTTTTCAGCGCTTTTCATTCTGCCGTGAAGAAGGGCGCAATCTGTCCGGCTGAAAAATTTTTTCCTTAATAATTCATATCTCTGCTTTGCCGACTTAAGGTCCTTTTTTCCCTCACCGTCTATAGCCGGATGAACTATGTAAACGCGGTTCCCTTCCGATATCTGCTTGAGGGCAAACCGGTATGCCTCCGCTGAGGGCATATATTTTGTAACCGGTTTTTTTCTGTCAGGGGGGAGCTCTTTTATGGTTGAAATATCCATATCCCCGTATAAATAGATGGCCATTGACCTGGGAATAGGAGTGGCGCTCATAAAAAGCGTGTCCATCAAGGGGTTTTTCTTTAAAATTTTACCTCTCTGCCTGACACCGAAACGGTGCTGTACGTCTATAATCAAAAGCTTCACCCTATCCAGTTCCACCTCATCGCCAAAAAGGGCATGGGTGCCTATTATTATATCTGTTTCCCCCTCTTTTATTTTTTTTAATACGGAAAAACGGTTTCTGCGCTGAACTGCACCGCTGAGCAGTGATATTTTAAGGCCCAGGCCGCGGCAGCGCTGCCTGAAACTAAAAAAATGCTGTTCAGCCAGAATCTGGGTAGGGGCCACCAGGGCTGCCTGGCAGCAGTTTTCGGCAGCCAGAAGAACGGCTGCCAGCGCCACCGCTGTTTTACCGCTGCCCACTTCTCCCTGTAAAAGTCTTTTCATCGGATAGGGGGAGCGCATATCGGAAAAAATTTCTTTTATCGCTTCTTTCTGCCCGGCTGTAAAATCAAAGGGCAGCTTTTTCTTAAAAGGGCTCAGAAGGTTCTTTTTTATTTTATATCTATGGTCTTTCTTTTTTCTGGCGGAATCTTTTTTCTTTAAAGCTAACGCTGTCTGGTAAAGGAAAAATTCAGCAATTATGAGACTCTTTCTTGCCTTTTCTGCCTCTTTCAGGCTTTCAGGAAAATGAGATTTTTTCAGGGCGCTGTTTAAGGTCATAAGTTTTTCGTTCCCGATCATTTCAGGGGGCATAATCTCCAGAAACTCCCTATCCAGCTTTTTAAGGGTGTCATAGATAAGACGGCGGAGCCATTTCTGGCTCATACCCTCCGAGAGAGCATAAACCGGTACCAGACAGTTTATATTTATATGCTTTTTTTTATCCTTCTTTTCTTTTTCAAAAATAAAATTAGAGAGCTCTTTTTCATTTTTTCTTTTTTCAAATTTTCCGAAAACAAAAAGCTTTTCTCCCTTATCAAAGCTATTCTTAAGGTATGCCCGGTTAAAAAAAAGGAGAGAGGCAACCGCGCTGCCGTCTTTTATCTTAACCCTTAAAAGGGATTTTTTCCCTCTCCTGAAAATAAAATTAACGGAAACTATTTTACCCTTTACAAGGCAAGTTTCCCCTTCTTTAACTTCTGCTATTTTTTTTAATTCCCTCCTGTCTTCGTATTTTACGGGAATATAAGTTAAAAGGTCTTTAACAGTATATATTGATAGCCGCCCCAGGGCCCGGGCCCGGGCAGGCCCTATATTTTTGAGGCTTTTAACATCTTCCTTAAGATTAAGAGCCATAACCTGTTTGCCAAATTTTATTTTTTTTGCTATAAGTACTGCAGTCGGAGATAAAAATTTTCATGTTTTTAGTTAACGAGACGTCAGATACAGGAAAGAACGGTTTTGCCCGAGGCAAGACGAATTTAATATTATGAGCAAACAATGCCTGGTATGCAGCAAGAAAACTACGGTCGGCAACAGGGTAAGCAAGTCCAACAGGAAAACCCGGCGCAAGTTTAAAGCAAACCTTCAGAAAATTAAAATTATGCAGGGGAACTCCAAGGTAAAAGCCTATGTCTGTTCCCGCTGCCTTAAATCCGGTAAAATACGCAAGGCGGTCTAAAAAGGTATAGCTGCCGACATGGAATATCTTTCTGTTCTGCTGGAAGATATTCCCCGGGGATAAAACCTCTCTAAAGCAACATCCAGCCTGTAGTTGTCAAGAACATAACCCACGCCTGCCGTATAGTTAAGCATATACCTGTCATCAAAATCCTTTTCCCGCCCATAAACCCCTGCCCTCAGGGCAACCGAATCTCCCACTCTCTGTTCTATGCCAAACCTGATAAGGTTATTTTTTACAGCTCTCCTGTCCTCAAAAGCTCCGGTCTCGTAAACAGCCGAGGCTTTCACAATCCGGGAAAGATAAAGCTCAACCCCGCCCCGGAATAAAAGGGGAAGTCTCTGGGTATCCCACTCCCCCCAGTAAACATATGCGGGAGCGTTATGGAGGCTGAGACCCATTCTTAACTGGGGAGAAACCCTGTATATCAGACCCCAGTCAAGCCCCCACCCGAATGCCGAGGAAATAACCGGATTGTCAAGTTCGGGAGAATAATAGCCGGTCATTCCGGTTATATAATTTATATTCATACCGAAATCGGCATTACCTTCCTGGGGGACGGCTACAGTAATTCCGAAAATACTCATACGTCCGTCAAGGTATTCCCCCCCTTTTTCATCCACCCTGTTTGAAAGCCTGCGGTAATATACGCCTATTTCCGGGGCTGAAATAGCTATAAAATTTATTCCCCTTCCCTCCAGGGGAAGCTGCTCCCTTATCTTTTCCGCATCTTTCTGGGATTGAATGGAAAGGTTATATGAAAAGGCATAGTTATTCTGTGATATCCGGGCTATGGCCGCGGGGTTCCAGTAGGCGGCAAAAGGGCTTTGGGAAGAGGCGGTATAAGCCCCCCCCATTGCTATGGCTGCCGCATCGGGCATCTCCCCGAAAAAAAAGAAGTCGGAAAAAGGGGATTTATCCCCTGATGAAACTCCTGAAAATAAAATTAAAAATAGAACTGTCAGCAGCGCTTCTTTCTTCAATTTAAAATCTCTCCTCCCCCTACAACTTCATCCTCCCTGTATAAAACAGCGCTCTGGCCCGGGGCAGGCGCCCAGACCGGCTTCTTAAACCTGATTTTACAAATATTTTGTTTAAAATCCAGCTTTTCCACAAGGCACTCCGCCGCTTTCTGGGTGCTGCGCAGCTTTGCCTTAAGAGTTTCTCCGGCACCGGCAAAAAAAATATCTTTTTTAAACTTAAACCTCAGCCTCTCTTTATACAGTTCCACTTTTCCGGCGGCAATTATTCTGTTTTCCCCCGGTATTATAGCTGAGACATAAAGCTTTTTCTTCATCCCCCCCAGGCCCAGTCCCTGTCCCACAGTATAATTCTGAAACCCCCGGTGTTTTCCCAAAACCCGGCCACGCTCATCGGTTACATTTCCTTCTATCGGCCTTAAGGAATTACCCATATACTGAGCAAGGCTCTCTTCTGAAAGTATGCAGCTGTCCTGGGATTCAGGAGCTTTGGCTGCAGGCAGATTGCAGCTTTGAGCAATTTTTCTAACTTCTCTTTTATTAAGACGGGCCAGAGGAAATATCACCCTTTTCAGATTCTCCCTCTTCACACTGTAAAGAAAGTATGACTGGTCCTTGGGCTTATATGCAGCCCTGAAAAGCCTATCTCCTTTTACGGCAGCATAATGACCGGTAGCCATAAAATCTATTCCCATTGCTTTTATTTTTTCCAGCATAAGCCCGAAACGCAAATGTTCATTGCACCATATACAGGGATTGGGGGTAAGACCCCTGTTATAAGTTTGGGTAAAAGGCTTTTTAACCAGGCGGGTGAACTCTTTTCTAAGATCCAGCCGGTAAAAAGGTACTTCAAGAAATAAAGCTGTAGCCCGGGCCCGGGCCGGGCCTTCTCCGGCGCAGCATGAAGCCGAAGGGGAATCCTTGATACAGTCAAAATAATCGGCATAAAAGGCTACGGTCTCGTATCCCTTTTCCTTTAAGAGAAAAAGCGCCGCCGCAGAATCCACCCCCCCGGAAACTGCTACGGCTATTTTTTTCAAACCTTTTATATACCCCCGCCCGATATATAACTGTCAGTCTCTTCAGAAGAAAATTCAGCCAGTATTTCTTTTTTCTTTTTTTCCATAACCATATCTATATGGGACTTTACCCCTTCCAGGGTCTCTAAATTCTTCAGCCTTTCCTCCAGCTTATCCTGTTCCCCTATCACATATTTAACCGCGTCGGCCACCGGATCGGGAAGTTTTCCGTGTTCCAGGGCTTTTATATCCCGACCGGAGAACCCCAGGCCTATCTTGGC
>PWQF01000263.1 GCA_003556865.1 Elusimicrobiota bacterium
ACAGCAGCTTAAACCCTATCTCTTCTGTAAGCAGTTCAGCGTCCGGGAAGGCGAATGGAGTTGCAATTAACAGTAAAGGGGAGATCATTATTACAGGGGAAAGTGAAGAGAGTTATTACACCATACTCTATGATTCATACCTGAATAAAATATCCTCCGCCTCTTACCGCCGCTACGGCAGCAGCGCAGCAGCACACGGGGTGGCGGTTGACAGCAAGGATAATATAATCATTACAGGTGAATGCGGCAGCGACTTTTACACCATAGTTTATAATCCGGATCTAAAGGAAATTTTCTCGGCCCGCGACGACAGCGGGGGGTCTGACCAGGCATTTGGAGTAACCGTGGACCGGGACGACAATATTATAGTAAGCGGCATGAGTTCAAACAGTTTCAAATCCATTAAGTATGCCTATAAGCCAATGATACCCGGTATTATAATAAATAACAGATCCCTGAAGTTTGCTGCCTCTGAATCAATTAACCCGTCTGATAAAAGTTTTAATATAACCAACTCCGGAATTAAGGGCTCGGGCCTGATCTGGAACGCAGACTCTTCCGTCCCCTGGCTTTCACTCTCTAAAGAGTCCGGGACACTGGCCGCCGGAGAGAGGGATACAGTTAATGTTTCAGTGGACCAGGACTCCCTGGAGCCGGGTCTTCACACAGGGCAGATAACCATAACCGACCCCTATTTCTTACCCGGCAAGTCACAGACAATAGATGTTGAATTCAGGATACTTCCGGCTATGACTGTTTTTGTCGAGGGGGGGCAGGTTAATTTTACCGCTGTTTCCCGGGGAGGCAGTCCGGGCGGCAGGTATATACGATTAACTAATTCTGGTATTAAAGGCTCTACCTTTAACTGGACCGCAGACAAGGGCAGCGCCGACTGGCTCATTCTCTCTTCCACTTACGGGGTTCTGCATTACGGTCAGAGCGTAAATATTGACCTGAGCGTTGATATAAGCAACCTTTCTACGGACCAGTACGAGGCAGAGGTGCTTATTTCATACAGCAATCCCACTATATTCACCCCCCATAAAGTTAAGATAACCCTTTCCGTTCTTGCCGCCGAGTCCGGGGAAATCATAGTAAGGGGCGGCCGGGAAGGCTACGTGAACCCTGATTTCGGTGAAAAAGCAGAAATAATTTTTAATGCAAAAAAGAGTGGAACCGTAAACATAAAAATTTTTGACCGGAGGGGCAGGCTGGTATGGGAAGATTCCAAAACAACTGCCGGGGGAAACGATTTTTTTGAATGGGCCTGTGACAATATAAGGGGAAATGTGGTGGCCTCGGGGGTTTACATTGTTCATATTAACGGCCCGGGTATAAATACCACATCTAAAATAGCGGTGGTAAGATAAATGAAAATTAAAAAAATATTATCTCTTTTAGTTTCTTATTTTATGATAACCGGCGCCTTCTCCCCTCTCCTTCAGGCAGGGGGGCCTGGTTCATCATCGGTGCTTACCCTTATGGAGCCTTTTTCGGCGGCCACTGCCGCAATGGGAGAAGCCACTGCCGCACTTTACGGTGCGCCCTACTACATTAACAGCAACCCCGCTTCATTATACGGGATATCCGCCCCCCGGATTTCACTTATGTACAGGCGGGGAATTGACCTGGATGATTACGCTGCTCTTTCCCTGGGATGGCAGAAAGATAAATTCGGGCTGGGACTGGGCATACAGTATTACAGCACGGGGGATATTGATATGTATAATCTTGCCGGACAGAAATTAACCAGCATAGGGTCCAGGGATATCATAGTTAACGTGGCCGGTTCCGCAGAGGTTATGAATATAGTCTCGGGTATTAACATTAAAGCGGTCACTTCAGAAATATTCGGGGAAAAGGGAACAGCTTTTGCCGCCGATGCCGGGCTCCAGTACAGAAAACTTAATTATGTCACACTGGCCCTGGCAGCCCGGAATATGAGCGGAGGTATCAAATACCTTAACCAGACAGAAGAGCTTCCCCTTAATGTTGCAGCCGGACTGGCCTTAACTCCCCTGCCCTCGGTTACCGCTTCCCTTGAAATCCCCCATTATGTAAACGAAGACGAAACTTTTCTGCTGGCCGGAGCACAGTTCCTTTATAACGGTATTTTTGCCTTAAGGGGCGGCTACAGGCATAACCTTACAGAACCCGGAGCCCAGGATATTTCAATCTCTTTCGGAGGCGGGATATACTGGCGGAACCTTAGCCTGGACTACGCAATGGGCCTGGCCGAGGATATATCTTCCCCCCACAACTTATCTTTTAATTACAGCTTTTAAGAGTTACCGGGCAGAAATTTCCGGCTTTCACTCCCCTTTCTGGAGGTAAGCCTCTATTATTTCATCTAAATCCCCATCCATAACTGCATCCACATTGGATGTTTTAAAGCCGGTCCTGTGATCCTTAACCATCTGGTAAGGCATAAAGACATAGGAGCGTATCTGGTTTCCCCAACCTATATCCCCCTTGTCGTCATACCGCCGCTGTGCTGCCCTGCGCTTTTTATCTTCCTCAAACTGGTAAAGGCGGGCTTTTAATATTTCCATTGCTTTTTTCCGGTTGGAGTGCTGTGAAGGGGAATCCTGGCACTGCACCACCACCCTGGTAGGCAGGTGGGTTATACGCACCGCCGAATCGGTTTTGTTTACGTGCTGCCCCCCGTGACCTGAAGCCCGGTAAGTATCTATTCTCAGGTCATTCTCGTTTATATTTACATCGATTTCCGAGCCCACTGCCGGGATTACATCGCAGGCGGCAAAAGAAGTATGGCGCCGGGCCGATGAGTCAAAAGGAGATACCCTTACCAGCCTGTGCACCCCCGTTTCACCCTTAAGAAAACCGTAGGCATAGGCTCCCTTTATGGTCAGAGTTATTTTTTTTATTCCGGCCTCGTCGCCGGGCAGCAGCTCCGTCACTGAAGTCTGGAATGAATTGCCGGAAGCCCACATCCTGTACATCCTTGTCAGCATATCCACCCAGTCGCAGGCCTCGGTCCCCCCCGCACCGGCTGTAAGGGAAAGTATGGCATCTTTTTTATCGTTTTTGCCGGAAAGGGTAAGACGGAAAGATATTTTTTCCACCTTACGGGAAAGATTTCTGATCTCTTCCTTTATCTCCCCTTCCAGCCCCCGGGCCTCTTCTTCCTCCCCCATTTCCATAAGTGTCTTTATATCATCCCTTTTTTCTTCCAGTTCACTGAAAAGCTGGATATCGGATTCCACTTCGCTCAGTTCCTGCATAGTTTTCCGGGCCCGGTCTGTATTGTCCCAGAATCCCGGAACAGAAGATTTTTTCTTAAGAGTTTCGTACTTTTTCTTTTTTGAGGCTACTTCAAAGATACCCCCTTATATTCTCTATCTGTTCCTCCACCTCTTTTAATCTTTCCCGGTATTCTTCAAACATTTCTCCTCCTTTACAGTTTTAAATAACATCACAACTACAGCGGCAGCCGTAAAGAGGCCGCCGTATTTTGTGTAAAATGTTTTTTGCTCCCTTAAATATATCCTGCCGCTGACAACTTTTTCTTCCATAAGAGAACTTTTGTCAACAATACTGCCCCGGGGATCTATTATGGCCGATATTCCTGTGTTGGCGGCCCTGACTGTCCAGACCCTGTTTTCAGCGGAGCGGATAAGAGAATGTATGAAATGCTGAGGGGGGCCGGCAGTATCAAGAAACCACCCGTCATTTGTTATATTCACAAATGCTTTCCCCCCTTTTTTTATTCCCCTCCTTACAATGGAGGGAAATATGCTCTCATAACATATTGCCGGGGCCAGGGCGGCCTCTCCCGCCTTCAGGGGGGCAATCTCTTTTCCCGGGCTGAAGTCCCCGAACTGGCCTAAAACAGTTACCAGAGGAGCAAACAGGGCCCTTAAAGGCACAAATTCCCCGAAGGGAGTAAGGCGGACCTTCCGGTAAAAATCTTTTATCTCTCCTTCGGGGTTCAGGATATAGGCGTTGTTAAAAAACTTTTCTCTCCTCCTCTCGTAACTTCCAACAATCTGCCAGGCCCCGCTTTTTCCTGAAAGTTTTTTCATATACTCCATAAGCCCCCGGCTGGAGGTGAGGGCGCCCGGAAGAGAGGTCTCAGGCCATACTATTAAATCCGGATTCTCTTTTTCGGCCACGGAAAAAAGGCGGGAGTAAGTGTTAAGTATCTGATTCTCATACTCAGGGTCCCATTTCATATACTGGGAAATATTCCCCTGAAGCAGTGAAACCTTAAGCGGCTCCCCTTCTTCCGTATCCGGGGAGAATATATGGCCTCCCAGCCCCATAAGTAAAAAGAGTATAGTTGGGGCGGCAAGGGGCAAAAAAGTTTTCCGGAGCCACCCCAGAGCAACTGAACCATTTAAAAAGAGAACCGCAAAACTGAGTCCCGAAACCCCGGTAATGGAACTTAGAGCCAGCAGGGAAGGAAACCTCCAGAGTGAATAACCTGCCAGAAGCCAGGGAAACCCCGTGAAAAGATAGCAACGCTTAGTCAGTTACTTAACAGATATGCA